>NZ_JBWKZJ010000039.1:0-27150 GCF_059424365.1 Brevundimonas sp. GW456-12-10-14-LB3 | reverse complement strand
CCACCAGCCTGGTCCTGGCGGATGCGGCCAAGGCCCCCGCCCGCCCGACCATCATCGACGGCGCGCGCTGGTCCTGCGAGGGCTCGGCCTGCACCGCCTCGGGCGGCACGGAACAGCCGGCGACGCGCGCCTGCCGCCGCGTGGTGCAGAAGTTCGGCCCGGTGACGGCCTTCTCCTACAAGGGCAAGACGCTCAGCGCCGAAGAACTGGCCGCCTGCAACACCTGATCCAGGCGTGGGGGGGCTTAGGCCGCCTCGCCTTTCAGGCGCCGCTGGATGGTCTCGCGACCGATCAGCGGCGCCAGGGCCGCCATGTCCGGCCCATGGGCCTGGCCCGTCAGCGCCAGCCGCAAGGGCATGAACAGGGCCTTGCCCTTGGCGCCCGTCTCGGCCTTGACGGCGTTCGTCCAAGCGGACCAGGCCGTCTCATCAATGACCTCGGGCAACAGGCCGGCGGCGGCCTCGATGAAGGCGGCGTCCTCGATGACGGGCTGGATCGGCCCCCGCACGACCTTCGCCATTTCAACCACATCGGCGAACTTGTTCAGATTGCCCCGCACCACGGACCAGAAGGTCTCGCCTAGATCCGCGTCCAGAGCCTGCAGCCGGGGTTGAGCCGAAGCATAGTCCATGACGTGCAGCGCCTGGGCGTTCAGCCGGTCCAGATCGGCCGTGTCATACCGAGCCGGCGACCGGCCCATCTTGGTGAAGGCAAAGCTCTCGCCCAGGGCCTGAACCGATGCGGCGACCTCCAAGGGGTCGGAGGTGCCGATCCGGCCCAGATGGCTGGTGATGGCGATCGGCTCGTAACCCTGGTCGCGCATGTCGCTGATCGACAGGGAGCCCAACCGTTTCGACAGGGCCGCGCCGTCGGCGCCGACCAGCAGGGGCATGTGGGCGAAGCCGGGAACCGTCGCCCCCAGGGCTTCGAAAATCTCGATCTGGGCGCCGGTGTTGGTGACGTGATCCTCGCCCCGGATGATGTGGGTGATCGCCATGTCGATGTCGTCCACCACAGACGGCAGGGTGTAGAGGAACAGGCCGTCCTCGCGGATCAGAACCGGGTCGGACATGGAGGCGGTGTCGACCTCGGCGTGGCCGCGCGCGAGGTCTTCCCAGGCGACCCGCTTGCCCTCCAGCTTGAACCGCCAATGGGGACGACGGCCCTCGGCCTCATAGGCCGCCTTCTGCGCGTCGGTGAGGTCCAGCGCGGCGCGGTCGTAGATGGGCGGCAGGCCGCGCGACAGCTGCACCTTGCGACGGCGGTCGAGTTCGTCGGCCGTCTCATAGGCGGGATAGAGCCGGCCCGACGCCTTGAGCCTGGCGGCGGCCTCCTCATAGCGGTCGAAGCGCTTGGATTGGTTATAGCGCTCGTCCCAGGTCAGCCCCAGCCAGGTCAGATCGTCCTCGATCCCCTGCTCGAACTCCGGCGTGGAGCGCGCCAGGTCGGTGTCGTCGATCCGCAGCACGAAGGATCCGCCCTGCCCCTTCGCGAACAGCCAGTTCACCAGGGCGGTGCGGACATTGCCGACGTGCAGCTTACCCGTCGGCGACGGGGCGAAACGAACCTTGACGGACATGAAGACCTAGACCTCAAAAGCGAGGCGGCTAGGTCGCGCCGCAACCCCGCGAAGTCAAGGCTTGGGTCCCTCGAACTTCAGTCGTCCCGGTGAACCCGCTCGCGGCGTTCGTGGCGCTCCTGCGCCTCGACCGACAGGGTCGCGGTGGGGCGGGCCTCCAGACGCCCCAAGCCAATGGGTTCGCCGGTGTCTTCGCAATAGCCGTAGGAGCCGTCCTCGATCCGCCGCAGGGCGTCGTCGATCTTGGAGATCAGCTTGCGCTGCCGATCGCGGGTCCGCAGTTCCAGGGCGCGATCCGACTCCGAAGAGGCGCGATCAACCAGATCGGGATGGTTTTCCGTCTCCGCCTTCAGGTTGACGACCGTCCCCTTGGACTCGCGAAGGATTTCATCCTTCCAGTCCAGCAGCTTCTTTTTGAAGTAAGCCAGTTGCCGCTCATTCATGAACGGCTCGTCGTCCGACGGGCGGTAAGGACCGGTTTCGTCGGACACAACGGACGCCAAGGCGCTCATCCCACTCACGCTCTCTAATCACGCCCCCCTGTGGCGTAGGGGCCGTATAGTCAGCCCGACGAGTCGCGGCAACGGCGTTCGCGATTCCGTGATCATGATTCCGTGAGCGCCTTGATGAAATAGGAACCCAGCTAAGGCCCCGTCCTCGATCTTGAAAAGCCGAAGCTTTTACGATCAAGCCTCGCCGCGACGCAGTTCGGCCTTGGCCAGTTCCACAGCGGCGCGCAGGTCGATCTGATCCAGCACGGCGTTCAACCCCGCATCCCCGCCATCGGGGCGCTCTTCGCGCAGATTGCGGGCCAGCCGTTCCAACAAGGCGGGATCGCCCTCGCCGGACAACAGAGCCAGTTTCATCTCGTCGAGCCGGTCCAAAAGCCCTGCGCCCCGCTTGATGGCGCGCCGACGTTTTTCCAGCGGCCCCTCCACGCCTTGGAGAGCCATCAGGGCCGAGACGTCGGCGACGCTCGTCGGTGCGGCGGCGGCTGAAGCGGCGGTGGGCGCCGACGCCCCGCCGGCTTGACCGAGCGAAAAGCCGCTGGCCGAGCGAGCGGACTTGCCGCTGGTCGGGGCTTGGGGGCCCGTGGTCCCTGTGACCTTCATCCGCGCATGCTCCGGCTCATGATCCCATCCTTGAGGAACGGAGTGACCGTTTGGTTAACAGCTGGGCAGAATCTGCCCTCACCATCCACCCGCAAGCCGCCACACCACCATATTTTCAACAGCTTAGATCACGGCACGATCCTGGCATAAGGTATCAGAAGAAGCCTCAGAGACGTCCGACCCATGCAGAATCTGCTCGCCCGCCTCGTCACGCCCTTGGCCGTCCTGGCCCTGGGCGTCAGCGCGTCCGCGGCCGCAGCCCAGTCGCGGATCAAGGACATCGCCGCCGTTGAAGGCGTTCGCGGCAACCAACTGGTCGGCTACGGCATGGTCATGGGTTTGAACGGCACCGGCGATTCGCTGCGCAACTGTCCCTTCACCCGGCAGTCGCTGGAAGGCATGACCGAGCGGCTCGGGGTCAATATCCGCGGCGCAAACGCCAACACCAAGAATATGGCCGCAGTCATGGTCACGGCCGAACTGCCGGCCTTCGCCACGCCGGGTTCGCGCATTGACGTCAACGTCTCCTCCATGTGCGACGCCAAGAGCCTGCTGGGCGGATCTCTGGTCGTGACCAGCCTTCAGGGCGCGGACGGCCAGGTCTATGCGGTGGCCCAGGGCTCGGTCCAGACGGGCGCCGTCTCGGCCTCCGGAGGATCAGGTTCTTCGGTGACGCGGGGGGTGCCGACAGCCGGCCGGATCGCCTCGGGCGCCTCTGTCGAGCGCGAGACAGGCTTCGAAATGGCCAATATGAACGAGGTCCGGCTGAATCTGCGCAATCCGGATTTCACCACCGCCCAGCGCGTCGCCGCCGCCGTCAACGCCGCCTTCCCCGGAACCGCCCTGGCCGAGAACGGAACGGTCGTGGCCCTGCGGGCGCCCGGACAGATGGGTATGGCCGGCTTCATCAGCCGTGTGGAAAACCTGCCCGTCACCGTCGATTCACCCGCCAAGGTCATCATCGACGAGGTGAACGGCGTCATCGTCATGGGCGATGCGGTGCGGATCTCGCGGGTGGCCATCGCCCAGGGCAATCTGACCATCTCGGTCGATGAACAGCCCTTTGTCAGCCAGCCCGCCCCCTTCAGCCAGGGACAGACGGCGGTCGTGCCCAGCACCCAGGTCAATGTCGAAGAAGATCTGGGCACCCAGATGCGGCTCGTTGGCGGCGGAACCAGCCTGTCCACCCTGGTGAACGGCCTGAACGCCCTGGGGGTCAGCCCCAGGGACATGATCAGCATCCTGCAGGCGATCAAGGCGTCCGGCGCCTTGCAGGCCGAGATCGAGGTGATGTGAGCATGACGGACCTGTCCGCCCCCGCCGAACTGATCCGGCCCCTGCCCGCCGCTGCGACGGCCGCAGCCGGCGCGAGCCGTGAGAAGATCAAGGCCACGGCGGAAGCCTTCGAGGCCAGCTTCCTGTCTCAGATGCTGAAACCGATGTTCGAAGGCCTGTCGACCGACGGCCTGTTCGGCGGCGGTCAGGGCGAGGCGACCTGGCGCAGTTTTCTGCTGGACGAAATGGCCAAGAAGACCGTGGCCGCCGGCGGGATCGGCCTAGCCGGGCCGGTGATGAACGAAATGCTGAAGATGCAGGAGGCGCGGCCATGAGCGACGCTGAACTGGCCGGGGCGCGCGTGCGCCAACTGCTGGATCTGACGCGGCGCCTGACCGAGCGTTTGGCGGCCGAGACGCGCGCCTTCCAAGAGGGGCGCCCCCAGGAGGTCGCCAAGGGATTGGCCGAAACCCAGGAGATGGCCAACCTCTATCGCCGCGACTCCGCCCATGTGAAGGCCAACCCCGCCCTTCTGGCCGACGCGCCTTCGGCTGATCGGTCCGCTCTGATCGAGGCCACCCGCGCCTTCGACGCCGTCCTGGCCCGTCACGCCGGCGCTGTTGAGGCCGCCCGCCGTATTTCCGAGGGCCTGGTGCGGGCCATCGCCCATGAGGTCGCAGCCGCCCGAACGCCGGCCGCCGCCTATGCCGCCGATGGGCGGGCGGCCATGGGCGACGGACGCGCGGTGGCGTTCAACCGCAAGGCTTAAGCGACATTTTTTGAGTTCTGCGGACGTCGTTCCCGCCGTGTTGCCGGTTTTTTAAGCGACAGGCGTCACAGTCGCCCCATGCCGATCACCACGCGCCTTTTGGGACTTGCCTTTGCGTCCGCCGACGCCCTGGTGGAAATCGACGCCCAAGGGCGCGTCGGCTTCGCCCTGGGCGCGGGCCCCGCTGCGGGACAGGACGTCGGCGCCCTGTGGACCGGCAAACCCCTGACCGAACTGCTTCATCAGGGCGATCATGTCCTCCAGACGCTGATGAACAGCAAAGCGGGCGCCCGCAGCGCGCCCCTGCAGATTCTTCTGACCGCCGGCGCCGACCGAGTGCGACGCGCTTCGATCCGCGCCTTCGTCCTGCCCCAGCTGGCGCCCGCGATATCCTGCGCCATCGCCTATGAGGGTCCGGCCATCCCGCTGGGCGAACTGGACGTTCCGCCGCTGATCGACGCCGAACGCTTCCTGATCGACGCGCCCCGCATCATCGACAATTCGCGCGATCTGGCGTTCGGCTTCCTGGACGTTCACGGCCTGGAGCAGCTGCCGGAGGCGCTGGCGGACCGGGTTCAACGCCGGATCGAGGCCACGCTTCAGTCGGCCGCCGTTCACGGATCCTCCGCCGCCCAGATCACCCAGGAGCGTTTCGCCCTCTTGCGGCCGGAAACCGACAAACGCGACCTGGCGGCGGAAGTGGTCGAGGCCGGACGAGCGGAGGGCGCCGAACTGGCCGCCGAGAGTTTCACCGCCCCCGTTCCCCAGGGCGCGGACAGCCTGTGCGTGCTGCGCGCCATGCGTTTCGCCATTGAGGGATGTCTGAAGGACGGCGGCCTGGCCAATCCTCAGATCGCCTTCACCGAGTCCCTGAAGCGGACCTTCCGCGACGCCGAGGCGTTCCGCGGCGTGGTCAAGGCTCGAGACTTCCAGGTCCACTACCAACCGATCGTCCGACTGGACTCGCGGGCGGTGCACCATTTCGAGGCCCTGGCGCGGTTCAATACCCCCAACGGCCCGGCCGAAGCCATCCGCATGGCCGAGGAGCTTAAACTGATCGAGGCCTTCGACCTGGCCGTGGCTGAAAAGGTCCTGAAGCGGATGCGGGCGCCCGGCGCCGGCCTGCTGAAGATGGCGATCAATGTGTCGGGGGCGTCGCTGGGTGATGACACCTATGTCGAGAACCTGCTGAAGATGACCTCCGGCTCCCCCGAGGAGCGCAAGCGGCTGATCGTGGAGGTGACCGAAACCTCAGCCCTGGCGGATCTGGAGGCGGCGAACAGACGCCTGGCCGCCCTGCGCGAGACGGGCATCAAGGTCTGCATCGACGACTTCGGCGCCGGCGCGACCTCCTATGACTATGTCCGCAAACTGCCGGTGGACGCGGTCAAGATCGACGGCGATCTGGTCGGGGGGCTGGGCGATCCCATGACGCAGGGCCTGATCCGCGGGTTCGTCGATCTGTGCCGGTCGATGAAGCTGGAGACCATCGCCGAAATGATCGAGACCGACCAGGTCGCCGATCAGTTGAAGGCCCTGGGAGTCGAATACGGCCAAGGCTGGCTGTTCGGCCGGGCCGAGGCCGAGCCGCGGACCCAGCTGGCCAGCGCGGCGCCGATCCGACGTCGCGGCGCGGTCGAAGCCTGGGGCTGACGACCTAGCCGGCGCTCGGCTTGGCCAGGGACGGTCGTTCATTCGCCTTGGCGGCGGCGGTCGCCTCGACGGCGCGCATGACGCGCAGCAGGTTCTCGCCGGCGATCTTGCGGATGTCGGCCTCGGTCCAGCCGGCGTCCATCAGGGCGGCGAGGATGCGCGGATAGGCGTCCACCCCGGTCATGCCCTCGGGCAGGCTGCCGATGCCGTCGAAGTCGGCGCCCAGGCCGACGTGATCGATCCCGGCGACCTGACGCACATGCTGGATATGGGCGACGACGTCGGCCAGGGTCGCCTCCGGCGTCGGATGGGCGGCGGACCAGGCGGTCAGGCCGGCCTCGACGGCGGTCGGATCGCCGGGGTTCAAGGTCTTCAGCCGCGCCTCCTCGCCCGCGCGGTCGGCGTTCCAGGCGCGGACCCGTTCGGAGACGAAGCCGGGGGCCAGGTTGATCATCACGATCCCGCCGTCCTCGGGCATCATCCGCAGCACCCGGTCGGGCACGTTGCGCGGGTGGGCCGTGATCGCCCGCGCCGAGGAGTGGGAGAAGATGACCGGGGCGTCGGACACCCGCATAGAGTCCAGCATGGTGTCCTCGGACACGTGGCTGAGGTCCACCATCATGCCCAGGCGGTTCATCTCGCGCACCACATCCTCGCCGAAGGGGCTGAGCCCGCCCCATTTGGGGGCGTCGGTCGCGCTATCGGCCCAGGTGGTGGTCTTGGAGTGGGTCAGGGTCATGTATCGGGCGCCGGCGCGATAGAATTCGCGCAGCAGGGCCAGGGAGTCGTCGATAGAATAGCCGCCCTCCATGCCGATCAGGCTGGCGATCCGACCCGAGGCGAAGACGGCGTCCACCTGGTCCGCCGTGGTCGCCAGACCGAAGACGTCGGGGTGGGCGGCGATGATCCGCTTGGCCGTGTCGATCTGCTCGAAGGTCTCCTCGACCGCCTCCAGCGGGGTCAGGCTGGCGGGGACGTAGACGGACCAGAACTGGCCGCCGACGCCGCCGGCGCGCAGGCGGGCGATGTCGGTGTGGAGCCGTGTCGTCGCTTCGAGATTGGTCGTCAGATCAACGGCATAGACGTCATTGCCGTACTGCTGGCGCAGGGCCCAGGGCAGGTCGTTGTGGCCGTCGATCAGGGGGGTGGTCTTCAGGATCTCCATCACCCTGGCCTCATTGGCCGAATGAGCGTGGGCGACGGTGGCGATGGCGGCGACGGCGACGCCGGCCAGAAGACGACGGATCATGATGCGACTCCCTTGTTGCGACGCACACTGACAGACCGACCTCGAGAAAAGAACCCTCTCCCGCTTGCGGGAGAGGTGTCGCGTCGATCGGCAAAGCCGATCCAGCGACGGAGAGGGAAGTCTCGCCCATAAGAAGACCTCCCCCATCGTCAGGCGTGTCGCTGCGCGCCACGACCTGACACTTCCCCCCCAAGCGGGGGAAGGTCTAAGAGACGGCATGAGCGACGCCGCCTTCTCCGATCCGCTCGACCTGAAGAAGGTCGAGACCCGCGCCTGGTTCGAGCATATGCGCGACCGCATCCATTCTGCCTTCGAGGCGCTGGAGGATGCGGCGCCCGACGATCTGTTTCCGGGGGAGCCGGGACGGTTCGTGCGGACCCCCTGGGCGCGCGAGGCAGGCGGCGGGGGCGTGATGGGGATGATGCACGGCCGGCTGTTCGAGAAGGTCGGGGTCCATGTTTCGACCGTGCACGGAACATTCCCTGCAGACTACGCCAAGACGGTTCCGGGGGCGGCGGAAGACCCCCGGTTCTTCGCCACCGGGATCAGCCTGATCTGCCATCCGGTCAGCCCCAGGGTTCCGGCGGTGCATATGAACACCCGCTTCATCGCCACGACCCAGAGCTGGTTCGGCGGCGGGGGCGATCTGACGCCGGTGCTGGAGGCGGACCGGCGCCAGGACCACCCCGACACCCTGGCCTTCCACGCCGCGATGAAGGCGGCCTGCGACGCCCATGACCCCGACTGGCACGCCAAGTACAAGGCCTGGTGCGACGAGTATTTCTTCCTGCCGCACCGGCAGGAGCCGCGCGGCACGGGCGGCATCTTCTATGACCACCACGACAGCGGCGATCACGACCGGGACTTCGCCTTCACCCGCGACGTGGGCCTGGCCTTCCTGGACGTCTATCCGAAGATCGTCGCGGGCCGGATGACCGAGGCCTGGACGGCCCAGGAGCGCGAGGAGCAGCTGGTGCGGCGCGGGCGCTATGTGGAGTTCAACCTGTTGTACGATCGTGGCACCATGTTCGGCCTCAAGACCGGCGGCAACGTCGATTCGATCCTCAGCTCCATGCCCCCGGTGGTGAAATGGCCGTGAAATCCCCCCTTGCCAAGATCCTGCTGCGCCCCCTGGCCACCTCGGCGCTGTTCGCCGTGCTGTACGGGATCTATCTGGTCCTGGCGAAGCAGCCGCAGATCCCGCTGACCCTGTTCGTAGTGATCGGCTTCTACTTCGCGGCCTCGCTGCTGCTGGAGCGGTTCGTGTTTCCCCGCTTCGGTCTGTAGGCGGCCGCACCCCACACTCCCGTCATCCTCGGGCTTGACCCGAGGACCGGATGCGGATCGGGCTGTGCGCCCGCCGCTGACGCAATGCGGCGGACAGCCCGGTCCTCGGGTCAAGCCCGAGGATGACGGGAGTGTGGGGCCCAGAGCGGAATGAGGAGCCCAGGGCCCGTCCGCTCACCCCATCGCCGCCGTGAAGGCGTCGCCGGCGCGGCTGCGATAGCGTTCGGCGTGGCGCAGCAGGCGGAAGGGGCGTTCGGGCAGGGAAAAGGCGGCGGTGACCAGGCGGCCGGCGGCGACGGAGGCGTAGGCGACGCTTTCGGACAGGGCGGTGGCGCCGGCCCCCGCCTCGGCGGCGGCGAGCACCGCTTCGTTCGACGGCAGGGTCATGGCGACGGGCAGGTCGGCGGGGTCGATCCCGGCCTGGCGCACCGCCTCCTCCAGGGTCGAACGGGTGCCCGAGCCGGCTTCGCGCAGCACCCAGGGGGATGTGGTCAGATCCTGAGCCGACAGACGGCGCAGGCCCGCCCAGGGGTGGTCCGGCGCCACCACGACCGCCAAGCGGTCCGAGCCGATCCGGGTCTGTTCCAGCGCGGATTCGTCGACCGCGCCCTCGACCAGGCCGATCTCGGCCTCGCCTCCCAGGACGGCGGCGGCGGCCTGGCGCGTATTGCCGATCTGGACGTCCAGCTCGATGCCCGGATGGGTGGCGTGGAAGGCCACCAGACGACGGGGCAGCCAGTAGGAGGCGATGGTCTGGCTGGCGAAGACGGTCAGGCGGCCGCGCCGCAGGGCGCTGAGGTCCGCCAGCGCCGCCTCGGCCGCCGCCGCGCGCGCCAGGACGGCCTTGGCCTCGGGCAGGAAGGCCTGGCCGGTGGCGTTCAGCACCACGCCCCGCCCCACCCGGTCGAACAGATGAACGTCGTGCTCGGCCTCGAGCGCCGCGATGGCGTTGGAGACGGCCGACTGGGTCAGGTTCAGCGCCCGCGCCGCCGCCGTCACATGCTGACGCTCGGCCACGGCGACGAAGATGCGCAGGCGCTCCAAAGTCACGATCAATCTCCAATTCGGATTGAACCGACCATAACAATCCGTTGGACCGAGGTCGAGCGGGCGCGCATCAAGCGGAACCATGAAGTCCGCCGCCTCTGCCGCCGTCGCGACCCCGCCCCTGCCCCGCCCCGTCGGCCTGGCGGCGCGGCTCGGCGCGTTTGCCCGTTCGGTCTGGCCCGGCCTGATGATGAGCCTGGTGGTCGCCCTGGCGGCGGTAGGCCTGGGCGGTCTGGAACGCGAGGCGGTCGGCAAGGTCTGGCTGGAGCCGCTGGTCCTGGCCATTCTGCTGGGGGCCGGCGTGCGGGCGGCCTGGACGCCGGACGCCCGGTTCAGCGTCGGGATCGATTTCAGCGCCAAGATACTGCTGGAAGTCGCCGTGGTCCTGCTGGGCGCCTCGGTCAGCGCGGCGACCCTGTCGTCGCTGGGGCTGGGGTTCGTCGCGGGCGTCTTCGCCCTGGTGGCGGCCGCCATCCTGGCCGGGTTAGGAATCGGCCGTCTGCTGGGACTGACGCCGCGCATGGCCCTGCTGGTGGCGTGCGGCAACGCCATCTGCGGCAACTCGGCCATCGCCGCCGTGGCCCCGGTGATCGACGCCGACGGGGAAGAGGTGGCCGCCTCCATCGCCTTTACCGCCGTGCTGGGGGTGGTTGTGGTTCTGTCCCTGCCGCTGCTGGGCGGGCTGATGTCCATGAGCGGCCTGCAATACGGAGCCCTGGCCGGGCTGACCGTCTACGCCGTGCCCCAGGTGCTGGCGGCAGCCGCGCCGTTCGGCGCGGTCGCGACCCAGACGGGGACGGTGGTCAAGCTAGCGCGGGTGCTGATGCTGGGGCCGGTGATCCTGGCGCTGTCGCTGATGTTCAGGGATCGGGCGGCGGGAGCGAAGGGGCCGGGACTGCATCGGTTGTTGCCCTGGTTCATCGTCGGCTTCCTGGCGATGATCGCCCTGCGGAACCTGGACTTGATCCCGCAGGCGGGGCTGGAGCCGATGGCGGCGGCGTCGGGCCTGCTGACCGTGGCGGCCATGGCGGCCCTGGGGTTGCAGACCGACATCCGGGCCGTGGCGCGCGCCGGCGGGCGAGTGGCGGCGGCCGTGGTGCTGTCGCTGGCGGCCCTGGTGGGGCTGAGCTTGGGGCTGATCGCGGTGCTGGGGGTTTAGCCCTTCCACTTTCGTCATTCTCCGGCAAGCCGCGCCTTCGCGGCGCAGACCGGGGAACCCAGCGGCGCTGAAGGCGAAATCCATCCGCCACTCGCTGTTTGAAGCCAGTATCCGCGACAGGTTCGCGCTCACGCGCGCCGCTGGGTCCCCCGGTCTCGCTACGCTCGCCGGAGGATGACGAAAATAAGGATCAGATCCCGCTGCCCTGCTCCTCCACCGGCGGCGGGGTCAGCAGCAGGAAGGCGCGGATCCAGGCGGTGAGGACGGCGCGGTCGTTGGGGCGTTTCAGGCTTTCGAGGGCGGCGTCGGCCAGGGGTTCGGGGATGCGCGAACCGCGCCGGGTCTCGACCAGTGCGGCGGCGTAGTCGGGCTGGAACTCCGGGTGGCACTGGAAGGAGATGGCGTCTTCGCCCCAGGCCAGGCCGGCGTAGGGGGTGAAGCCGCTGGAGGCGATGACGCGGGCGTCGGGCGAAACGGCCACGACCTGATCCTGGTGCGAGACCGGAATGGCGATGGTGCGGGCGCGGGGGTGCATCCAGGGCTCGTCGCTGAGGACGTCGTAACGGTGCAGGCCGACGCCCCAGCCCTTGTCCGACTTGACGACTTCGCCGCCGAAGGCGTGGGCCAGGACCTGGTGGCCGAAACAGATGCCGACGATCCGGGTGCGGCCCCGCGCCGCGCGCAGCCAGTCGACCAGCTGGGGAATCCACGGCAGGTCGTCATAGACGCCGGCGGCCGAGCCGGTGACGATCACCCCCTGAAAGGCGGACGGGTCGGACGGCAGATGCCCGGATTGGACGTCGAACCGGGTGGTCGGGACGTTTTCGCCCAGGAGGGCGCGGAACCGGGCCGGATAGTCGTCGAAACTGTCCTTCAGGGCCTCGGGCGGATGGCCGGTTTCCAGAATGGCGATGCGGGTCATGACCCAACCATAGACAAGGGGCGCGCCGATCAGAAGGACCAGATTTCAGCCCGGCCGCCCGGATCGCCCAGACGATCGGCCACCCAGCCGCACACCTGGCGGGCCGCGTCCTCGGCGCCCGGCGGCGGATTGACGATGACCAGGGCGCAGCCGTTCATCTTCATCGGATTGGTCAGGGGCCGCAGGCGGGCCTCGGCGACCAGGGTCGGGCCGGCCCGGCCTTCCAGCCGCCGGGTGAAGGCGTCGAAGGTCTCCAGATCCTTCAGCGGGGTCCAGACGGCGATGGTCGCTGCCGGATCGCGGCGGATCACCGCCAGGGCGGCTTCGGCCGAGCGGATATAGTCGTCAGGCTTCTCGAACGGCGGGTCGATCAGGATCAGGGGCGCCTTGGCCCGCGCCGCCTCGGCCGTGGCCAGGGCGTAGCCGTCGCCCTCGCGCGCCTCGGCGTTGGGGCGATCCGCCAGGGCCTGGTCCAGCAGGGCGAGGACGGGCGGGTTCAGTTCATAGCCGACATAACGGCCCTCGCTGCCGAGCGCGTCGGCGATCAGCACCGGCGAGCCGGGATAGAAGCGGGCGCCGCCGTCGGGGTTCAGCGCCGCCACCCGATCCGCCAGGGCCTGCATCAGGGGCGGCAGATCAGCGTCCGTCATCAGACGCGCGACCCCGACCTCGGCCTCCTTAGACCGGGCGGCGTCGCCGGACAGGTCATAGAGGCCGGCGCCGGCGTGGGTGTCGAGCACCGTCAGCGGTCCCGCCGCCGCGCGGGCCTTCACCAGCCACAGGACCAGGGCGTGTTTGACCAGGTCGGCGAAATTCCCGGCGTGGAAGCTGTGGCGATAATTCATGCCGCCTCGTGTCGCGCCGGGCGCGCGGGGTCAAGGGGAACTCTCGGGCGCGGCGCCGCGTTCGTCGCAGGTCTGAGGCAAGCCGCTGAAAGACCGCTGAAAAGGAAACGCCGGGATGGCGGACGGATCGCATGGCTTCGACCCGGTGGTCGAGGTTCCGCAGGGGCTGAGCTGGTGCAGCGACGACAACCCCGGCCTGACCCGCCGCCGCGCCGGCAAGGGCTGGTCCTATCGCGACGCCGAGGGGCGGCCGGTCAAGGACCCCAAGGTTCTGGACCGGATCCGCGCCCTGGCCATTCCGCCCGCCTGGACCGACGTCTGGATCTGCCCCAAGGCCAACGGCCATATCCAGGCCACGGGCCGGGACCTGAAGGGTCGCAAACAGTACCGCTATCACAACGATTGGAGCACGGCCCGGTCGGAGAACAAGTTCGACAAGCTGCCGGCCTTCTCACGCGCCCTGCCCCGGCTGCGCGCCCAGGTGGAGCATGATCTGGGGCTGCGGGGACCGGTGAAGGAGAAGGTGCTGGCGACCGCCGTGCGTCTGCTGGAGATCACCCTGATCCGGGTCGGCAATGCGACCTACGCCCGTCAGAACCGCAGCTATGGACTGACCACCCTGAACAAGCGGCATCTGGAGGTGGACGGCGCCGCCCTGACGTTCGAGTTCCGCGGCAAGAGCGGCAAGGACCACCGGGTCAGCGTCCGCGACCGGCGGCTGGCGCGGGTGGTCCGGACCTTGGAGGAGCTGCCGGGGCGCCAATTGTTCAAATACCGCGACGCCGAGGGCCATCTGTGCCCCGTCACCTCGGACGATGTGAACGCCTATATCCGCGCGGCCATGGGTGAGCAGTTCTCGGCCAAGGACTTCCGCACCTGGGCGGGCACGGTCTCGGCGGCGCGGGCCCTGCGCGAGATGGAGCCCCCGACATCGCCCACCGACGCGAAACGCAAGATCACCGTCTGCGTCAAGGCGGTGGCGGGCCTGTTGGGCAATACGCCGACGGTGTGCCGGACCGCCTACGTCCATCCGAAGGTGATGGCCCTGTTCGAGAGCGGCGCGTTGAAGACCGCCCTGCCGGGACCGGACGCCAAGGGGTTCGAGACGGCGCTGATCCGGCTGCTGAAGGCGAGTTGAGGAGCGCACCCCCAGCGGCGCTATACACCGGTGTGAGAAATTCCTAGTTGATTAGTAGATTTAATTAGGGCGCATTCCCTTCGGATCACAGGAGGGGAACATGTCTGTCGTCACCAGGGCGTCCGCCCGCACTCTGGCTTCGGTTGCGGCCATGACGGCTTGCCTCAGCGTACCCGCCGTCGCCCTGGCGGAGGCGGAGGGCGCCGCTGCGGATTCGACGCAGGCGCGACAGTCCGCCACCCCGACTACCGCCAGCCTGGGCGACATCGTCGTCACCGCACGTCGGCGGGACGAACGGGCGCAGGACGTGCCCATCGCCCTGACTGTGGTGAACGAGGAATTGCTGGACAGGACCGGCGCCTACAACGTCGGCCAGATCACCCAGTTGGCCCCCAGCGTGCAGTTGCTGACCTCGAACCCGCGCAACACCGCCATCACCATCCGGGGCCTGGGGGCCAGCTATGGCCTGGCGAACGACGGGCTGGAACAGGGCGTCGGGATCTATGTGGACCAAGTCTATTACGGCCGGCCGGCGACGGCGACGCTGGACTTCGTCGATCTGGACCGGATCGAGATCCTGCGCGGACCGCAGGGGACGCTGTTCGGCAAGAACACCACCGCCGGCGCCCTGAACATCACCACCCGCGACCCGTCCTTCACGCCCGAGGGCCAGGCCGAGCTGAGCTTCGGCGACTATGGCTTCCTGCAGGCCAAGGCCAGCGTCTCAGGCCCCATTGTGGACGACAAGGTCGCCGGGCGGTTCTCGGTGGTCTCGACCCGGCGCGACGGGGTGCTGGACAATGTCACGACCGGAACCAAGCAGAATTCCCAGAACTCGATCAGCCTGCGCGGCCAGTTGCTGTTCCAGCCGACGGACCAACTGAGGGTGCGGCTGTTCGCCGACTACGCCGACCTGACGCCGGAATGCTGCACCCAGGTCTATGTGACGGCAGGCCAGACGCTGAAGCCCGCCGCCCAGCAGTTCGCCGCCCTGGCGGCCGGGCGCGGCTACGCCCCCGCGAGCACCAATCCCTATGACCGGTTGGCGGACGTCGACAGCGGCATTCAGGCCGATCAGATCCATCGCGGTGTCTCCGCCATCGTCGATTACGACTTCGGCTGGGCCACCCTGACCTCGGTCTCGGCCTGGCGGGCGTGGGATTGGGGGCCGCAGAACGACCGCGACTATACGGCGCTGGACATCGTTCGGCAGTCGGCCAACCCGTCGTGGCAGGACCAGTGGAGCCAGGAACTGCGCCTGTCCTCGAACGGGAACCAACGCATCGACTGGACCGGGGGCCTGTACGCCTTCCACCAGGCGGTGGAGACGCACGGGGTAACGGAATACGGGGCTGACGCCACCTACTGGCTGCTGAGCCCCAGCCTGCCGAACGCCCTGCTGGACGGCTATACTGTGTACAACGACAGCCGGATCGAGACGGATTCCTACGCCGTCTTCGGCCAGTTGACCTGGAACATCACCGATCGGCTGCACCTGACGCCAGGGCTGCGCTACACCTACGAGGAGAAGTCGGGAGCCTATGCGGCCACGACGACCGGCGGCTTGGTCACGACGGACGCCACCCTGATCTCGCGCAGGCTCGGCATCGCCCGGCCCCAGGCCTATGACGCCGAAATCTCGGACGACGACCTGTCGGGTCAGGTTTCGCTGTCCTACGACTTCAGCGACGATGTCCTCGTGTATGGCAGCGCGGCGCGGGGCTACAAGTCGGCCGGGATCAACATGGCCGGCATCCCCAACCTGCCGAGCGGCCAGCCGTCTCTGACCAATGCGGTGGTCAAGCCCGAGGTGGTGACGACCTATGAGCTGGGGCTGAAAACGCAGGGCTTCGACCGGCGGGTGACGGCCAATCTGGCCGCCTATCGCACCGATGTGGAGGACTATCAGGCCAATGTGGTCGACAGCGGTCCCGGCGCCCTGCGGGGCTATCTGGCCAATGCCGAGAAGGTGGTGATCCAGGGGGTTGAACTGGACGCCGTGGCGCGGCCGAAGCAGAACCTGGATCTGTACGCCAACGTCGCCTGGACCGATGCGAAGTACGATTCCTTCGCCAACGGCCCCTGCCCGCTGGAGCGGATCGGAACCTCGACCGTGGCCTGCGACCTGTCGGGCAAGGGCCTGCCGGGTGTGTCGCCCTGGGCGGCGTCGGCGGGCGGCGAAGTGCACGGGAACGGGGGCTTCCTGGGCCTGCCGGGTCAGTTCTACGGCGGGGCGGACGCCAGCTTCCGCTCGACCTACAACTCCGACGCCTCGGTCTCTCGCTACACCGAGATCGAGGGCTATACGATCCTGAACCTGCGGGCGGGTTTCCGCGCCGATAACGGCTGGGAGGCGTCGCTTTGGGTCAAGAATGCGCTGGACGAGGACTATCTGCAGTTCGTCAGCGTCCAGTCGGGCAACTCGGGTCTGGTGATCGGCAACCCCGGCGATCCGCGCACGGTGGGGATCACGCTGCGGGCGCGGTATTGATCCAGCACTCCGCCACCCTCGGGCTTGTCCTGAGGGGCTACGGATCGAGCTGATTCAAAACATATGAGGGGCGCACAGATCGTGCGCCCCTCTTCTGTTTCGAACGGTATCGAGGTGGACCCTCGGGACAAGCCCGAGGGTGACGGGAGGGAGGACGATTTACCCCTTCAGCCGCCAGGCGGCGCCATCGGGGCCGTCCATGACGACGACGTTCAGTTCGTTCAGGCGGTCGCGGATGCGGTCGGCCTCGGGCCAGTCCTTGGCGGCGCGGGCCGCAGCGCGTTGCTCCAGCAGGGCCTCGACCTCGGCCTTCAGGGCGGGATCACCGCCCTCGAACCAGGCGTCCGGCGTCAGCGACAGCACGCCGAGCAGGCCGGCGGCTTCTTTCAGGCTCCAGCGAGCCATGGCGACGTCATTGATGTCGGCCTCGGCGTCATTGAGCAGATCGCGCAGGGCGTTCGCCAGCCCGAAGAGCTGAGCTATGGCGCCCGGCGTGTTGAGATCGTCCTCCAGCGCGTCCAGCACTGGATCGAGCGCGTTCTCGGCCAGCTCCAGCTCGGCCTCGTCCAGCGTGGCCGGATCGAAGTCGGCCAGGGCCGCGTCGGCGTCGCGCAGGACGCCGTAGAGTCGGTCCAGATTCTTGCGGCTCTGTTCCAACAGTCCCTGGTTCCAGTCCAGCGGCTGGCGATAGTGGGCTGACAGAAGGGCCCAGCGGACGACCTCGCCCGGCATGGACTGGACCAGGTCGTGCAGCAAGAGGACGTTGCCGATCGACTTGGACATCTTCTCGGCGTCCACGGTCAGGAAGCCGTTGTGCATCCAGTAGCGGGCGTAGTGGTCGTGGGCGTTCTCGGCGTGGGCGCAGCCGTGGGCGCAGACGCCTTGGGCGATCTCGTTCTCGTGGTGGGGGAAGGCCAGGTCGACGCCGCCGCCGTGGATGTCGATGGGCAGGCCCAGGGTCTGTTCGATCATGGCCGAGCATTCGATATGCCAGCCTGGACGCCCCTCGCCCCAGGGGGAGGGCCAGGCCGGTTCGTCCGGCTTGGACGGCTTCCACAGGACGAAGTCGTGCGGATTCTTCTTGTAGGGCGCGACCTCGACCCGGGCGCCGGCGATCATGTCGTCCAGGTTCCGGCCCGACAGGGCGCCGTAGGACGGATAGGCCGAGACGTCGAACAGAACATGCCCCTCGGCCGCATAGGCGCAGCCGGCGTCGATGATGGCCTGAATCTGATCGACGATGGCCGGGATATAGTCGGTGACATGGGGGGCCAGGTCGGGCGGCGAAACGTTCAGCAGGGCCATGTCAGCCAGATAGGCGGCCTCGTAACGGGCCGTGACCTCGCCGATCGGCACCCCCTCGCGGGCGGCCTTCTGATTGATCTTGTCGTCCACGTCGGTGACGTTGCGGGCGTAGATCACCTTGTCCGCCCCGTACTGCCTTCGCAGCAGCCTTGCCAGGACGTCGAACACCACCGGCGGGCGCGCATTGCCGATATGGGCGTAGTCATAGACCGTCGGGCCGCAGACATAGAGGGTCACCCGGTTCGGATCGCGCGGTTCGAACAGGCGCTTTTCACGGTGCAGGGTGTCGTGGATGTGCAGCGGCATGGAGCGGTCTTCGGCAGGTTTTCTTGCAGGACGGAGGGTCCGTCCCATATAGCGGCCTGAGATACAACCGGGCGCCCTCGCCCGCGCCGGCCGGAAATCCAGTCCATGAGCGTCACCCCCGCCAAACCCGTCCTCGTCAGCGATGCGGCTGTGCAGCGTCCCAGCCGCGAACAGGCGCTGGAGGCGGTGCGGACCCTGATCGCCTGGGCCGGCGACAATCCCGACCGGCCAGGCCTGATCGACACGCCCAAGCGGGTGGTTGACGCCTATGGGGAGTGGTTCGACGGCTATGAGGCCGACGCGGCCAAGGAGCTGAGCCGCACCTTCGAGGACGTGACCGGCTATGACGACATGGTCATCCTGCGCGAGATCGAGGTGGAGAGCCACTGCGAGCACCACCTGGCCCCCTTCCTGGGCAAGGCCTATGTCGCCTATCTGCCCGGCGAGAAGGTGGTGGGCATCTCCAAGCTGGCGCGGGTGGTCGAGATCTTCGCCCGGCGGCTGCAGAATCAGGAAACCCTGACCAACGACATCATCGAAGCGATCGAATCGCAGCTTCAGCCCAAGGGCGTCGCGGTCATGATCGACGCCGCCCACCAGTGCATGACCACCCGCGGCGTGCATCACCGGCACGTCTCGACCGTCACGACCCGCTTCACCGGCGCCTTCAAGTCCGATCCCGCCCTGGCGGAGCGTTTCCTGAAGCTGGCGAAGGGCTGAGCCGGCGACCCTGTCGCATATGGCTGTCGCATATAATTGACGTGCAGGAAGGCGCGATCGTTTAGAAGCGCTTTACAAGCGGCGATCGGAACGCCAAGAACCGATCAAGCTTTCGGGCGATCCATAGGGAATGTCGGCGCATATGACGGCCGGCGAGTAACGGAGACGGTGCATGGCTGCGAAGATCGGTGGTTCCGGCGGGGACAAGCACACCATCGAACAGACGGCGGATATCAACATCACGCCGTTCATCGACATTCTGCTGGTGCTGATGATCATCTTCATGGTCGCCGCGCCGATGGCGACGGTCTCGATCCGCCTGGACCTGCCGCCGGCGCAGCCGCCCACCAATCCGACCGAAGAGAAGGAACCGGTGTACATCACCATCCAGGAAAACGGTCAGCTGTTCATCGCCGACCAACAATCCTCGATCGACAATCTGGCCGCCGACGTCTGCACCGCCCTGGGCGGCGGCGCCTGCCAGGAAGAGCGCGTCTTCGTCCGCGCCCAGCCGGAAGTGAAATATTCGCAGTTCATGGAAGTCATGAACAAGATGCAGGAGAACGGCTTCTTCAAGGTCGGCCTGCTGAACGAAGACATCGAATAGGACCTGGGTCTATCCAGGATCAGGGCCGCGTTCCGAAAGGGGCGCGGCCTTTTTCTTTGCGGTGAAGCTTGTCGGACGCGCCAGAGGCAGACTTGATAAGCCCCGGCTGTTCGAGGAGTCCGCCCATGCGCCGTCGCACCTTCCTATCCGCCCTGCCCGCAGGAACCCTGGCCGCCGGCGCCCTGGCCGCGACCGGGACCGAGGCGAGACAGGCGGCGGGTGCTGCCCCCTCCCCCGCCCGTCCGGCTGATCCCTATGCGGGGATCGGCATCGGAGATCGGGTCACGGGACCCAGGTTCACGGGCCGCTCAACCGTCTGGGGCATGAACGGGGCGGCGGCGACGGCCCATCCGACCGCCAGCCTGATCGGAATCGACACCCTGAGACGCGGCGGATCGGCCATAGACGCCGCCATCGCCATCAATGCGGCCCTGGGCTTTCTGGAGCCGGTGGCCAACGGCATCGGCGGCGACGCCTATTGCATGCTGTGGGATCCGAAGCAGAAGAAGGTGGTCGGGCTGAACGGGTCCGGCCCCAGCCCGCGGGGCCTGAGTCTGGAGATCGCGCGTTCCCGGGCTGTGGACGGCTATCTGCCCCGCTACGGCGCGGTGACGGTGAACGTGCCGGGCACGGTGGACGCCTGGTGGAGCGCGCACCAGCGCTACGGCAAGCTGCCGTGGAAGGATGTGCTGCTGCCGGTCGCCGAGCTGTGCGAACAGGGCGTGCCCGTGCCGCAGGTCATCGCCTACTATCTGGAACGCAACATGGCGGCCTTTGATCGGGCGCGGATCCCGATCGAGGAGCACGACAACAGGAAGCGCATCTGGGCCACGGGCGGGGCGACGCCCAAGGTGGGCGAGGTCTTCGCCAATCCCTTCCTGGGCAAGACGCTGCGGATGATCGCCGAGGGCGGACGCGACGCCTTCTATGACGGCCCCATCGCCGACCAGATCGAGGCCTATTTCAAGCGGATCGGCGGCTGGATGACCCGCGCCGACATGGCGGCCCACCACACCGAATGGGTCGAGCCGATCCAGACCAACTATCGCGGGGTGGACGTCTTCGGCCTGGGGCCGAACACCCAGGGCCTGTCGACCAACCAGATCCTGAACATCTGCGAACAGTTCGACCTGAAATCCATGGGCTTCCAGTCCGCCGCCTCTCTGCACGTCCAGGCCGAGGCCAAGCGGCTGGCGTTCGAGGACCGGGCGCGCTGGTTCGCCGACGACCGATTCTCCAAGACGCCGGTCGAATGGCTGAACTCCAAGGCCTATGCGGCCGAGCGGGCCAAGCTGATCCGGCCCGATCGGGTCATGGACCGCGTCATGCCGGGCGACGCCCCGCACCACGGCGACACCACCTATTTCAGCGTCGCCGACGCTGACGGGATGATGGTCAGCTGGATTCAGTCCAACTATCGCGGCATGGGTTCGGGCCTGGCGCCCGACAACGGCTCCGAACCGCTGGGCTTCATGTTCCAGGACCGGGGCGAACTGTTCGCCCTGACCGACGGCCATCCCAACATCTATGCGCCGGGCAAGCGGCCGTTCCAGACCATCATCCCTGGCTTCGCGGTCAAGGACGGCGAGCCCTGGATGGCGTTCGGCGTCATGGGCGGCGCCATGCAGCCCCAGGGCCAGGCCCAGATCATCATCAACATGGTCGACTATGGGCTGGAGCCCCAGGCGGCGGGTGATGCGCCGCGCTGGCAGCACTATGGCTCGTCGGAACCGACCGGCCAGCCGCAGGAAGGAACCGGAGTGCTGCACCTTGAGAGCGGCGTGCCCGAGGCGACCAAGGCGCAGCTGCGGGCCATGGGCTGGACCTTGGGCGAGCCGGACGGCGGCTTCGGCGGCTATCAGAACGTGATGAAGCAGATGAACCCGGGCGGGCGCTGGACCTATGGCGCGGCGACCGAAATGCGCAAGGACGGGATCGCCCTGGCCTATTGAGGTTGGGCCTATTGAGATTGGCGTTCGGAAATGACCCACGAAGAGGTGCGTGCTCTGCTGCTGTCCTTTCCCGGCGTCGAGGACGGCGTCTCCTATGGGGAACCGTCGTTCAAGGTGGCGGGGAAGTTCTTCACCTGGCTGCGTCCGAAGCTGGACGACAGTATCGTGGTGCACCTGGATAATCTGGACGAGCGGGATTTGCTGATCGAGATGGACCCCGACGCCTTTCATTTCACGGACCACTACCGCGACTATCCGATCGTGTTGGCCCGCATCGCCCATGTCGATCCCGTCTGGCTGAAGGCGGCGCTGTGGAAACGGTGGCGCAAGGTCGCGCCGAAGCGCCTGGCAAAGGCCCATGACGCGGCTTGACCTGACGTCGGGGAAATAAGTCAGGGTCCGTTGAAAATAGCAACGGACGGAAACGACATGGGGCTGACGGTCGAAGACCGGTCGATCAAGGCCGAGGACGGCTGGCCGCTGGAAGCGACCCTGTTTCGGGGCGACAGGCCGAGAATGGCGGTGCTGGTCTCGGCCGGAACGGGATTTCCGCGCGGCTTTTACGCCCGGTTCGCGCGGTGGATGGCCGAACGGGGCGGCGTGGTTCTGACCTATGACTATCGCGGCATCGGCGGGTCGCGGCCCGAGGATCTGGCGGCCATGGAGATGGACTATCCCGACTGGGGTCGGCTGGACATGCCGGCGGCGCTGAAGGCTCTGAAGAAGGCGGCGCCGGGCCTGCCGATCTTCCATGTCGGACACAGCGTCGGGGGTCATTTCGTCGGCTTCATGTCCAACCAGGGCGAGATCGCCCGCCACGCCTTCGTCTCGGTCGGGACCGGATGGTGGGGCGGACACCACCGAACCTATAATCCGATGGAGCTGTTCTTCTGGTTCGGTTTCGGACCCCGCCAGCTGCGCCGCCACGGCTATATCCGCGCGGGCCGGCTGTGGCGGGGGACCGACCTGCCGCGCGGGGTGTTCCAGACCTGGAAGCGGTGGTGCCTGAAGCCCGCCTATTTCCTGGACGAGCTGAGGTCCGGCGCCCTTGATCCCCAGGGGTTCGACAAGGTTCGGGCGCCGATCCGGTCCTGGATCTTTCCCGACGACCCCATCGCCACACCTGGCACAGGGGCGGCCCTGCTGAAGGCCTATCCCAACGCCCCGTCCGAGATCGTCGTAAGGCGGGCCGGCGACTATGGCGCCCGACGGATCGGCCACGAGGGCGCCTTCCGCAAGGGATTGGAGCCGCTGTGGCAGGAAATTCTGGATTGGTTCGACGCGGGGGTTTCGAAGGCTGGACCCGGCGCCTAACTGTTCGGCTCCCCCAGTAAGAAGGTGTTCCCCCCATGGCCTATGGCGATCAGCCCACCCTCAGCGTCGACGGCGTCGAGATTCCCTTGCTCGGCTTCGGCACCTGGCAGCTGGAGCCGGCGGACGCGCGCCGGATGGTCGCCGAGGCCCTGCGGATCGGCTATCGCCACATCGACACGGCCTGGATTTACAAGAACGAGAAGGCGGTGGGCGAAGGCATCCGGGATTCCGACGTGCCGCGTGAGGACATCTTCCTGACCACCAAGATCTGGGTCGAGCATTTCACCCATGACGCCCTGCTGAAACAGGCCGAGGAATCGGCCGAGAGCCTGGGGACCACGCCGGACCTGCTGCTGCTGCACTGGCCCAAGCCGACGCCGAACTTCGAAGAGACCCTGGGCGCGCTGAACGAGGCCAAGGATAAGGGACTGACCCGCAACATCGGTCTGTCCAACTTCCCGTCCAAGGAATTCCGGCAGGCCCAGGCCCTGTCCAAGGCGCGGTTGATCACCAATCAGGTCGAGCACCATCCCTATCTGGGCGTTGATCCGCTGGTGGCGACGGCGGCTGAGCTGGGGTCGTCGATCACCGCCTGGTCGCCCCTGGCCCAGGGCAAGATCGCCGAGGACGCCACGATTTCCGACATTGCTCAGGCGCATGGGAAGACCAACGGCCAGGTCACCCTGCGCTGGCTGATCCAGAACCGGATCATCGCCATTCCGCGCACGACGAAGGAAAGCCGGGCGCGCGAGAATTTCGACATCTTCGACTTCGAACTGTCGGACGAGGAGATGCAGCGGATGGACGCTCTGGACCGGGGCGAACGGCTGGGCGACTGGCTGGACCCCGCCTACGAATGGGACAAGTCCGCCGCCTGATCAGAGGAGGCGCGCATGTTGCGGGAAAGAGATCGGCCGCGTCTGTGGCGCGCCGCCTTCGCCGTCATCGGCTGGGCGGCGCTGGCGCTGCAGTATCTGCTGATAGCGGGGCCGGCGGACGGCTGGGCGGTGGCGACGCGGACCGTCCAGTACTTCAGCTTCTTCACGATTCTGACCAATATACTGGTCGCCCTGGCCCTGACGGGGCCTTTGCTGAAACCGACATGGCCCCTGGCCCGCTGGACGGCGTCGCC
Organism: Brevundimonas sp. GW456-12-10-14-LB3; assembly: GCF_059424365.1. Classification (NCBI taxonomy): domain Bacteria; kingdom Pseudomonadati; phylum Pseudomonadota; class Alphaproteobacteria; order Caulobacterales; family Caulobacteraceae; genus Brevundimonas; species Brevundimonas sp. GW456-12-10-14-LB3. The sequence continues at coordinate 3,288 of NZ_JBWKZJ010000039.1, read as the reverse complement.
GACCTTCCGCGCCGCCGTGACGACCTATATTCTGATCGTCGGGGTGGTGTATCATTTCATGATCGCCCCCTACTGGCGGCCGGAGGGGCTGACCTTGGCCGTCAATCTGGTGCTGCACTACGTCATGCCGGCCGCCTTCCTGCTGGACTGGCTGTGGTTCACGCCGAGGGGCGCGTTGCGGTGGATCGACCCGGTGAAGGCCCTCGGATTTCCGCTGATCTTCGGCGCATGGACCCTGGGTCATGGCCTCGCCACCCATTGGTGGCCCTATGGGTTCGTCAATGTTGATGCGCTGGGGCTGGGCCGGGTGCTGGCGACTTTCGGCGGGCTGCTGGTCTTTTTCCTGCTGATCGGATCGGCGCTGGTCGGGATGGACCGGGTCTTAAGTCGAACGAGGCGTGACAGTTCGGCCCCGGCGCTTTAGGCGGAGCCATGGCCTATAAATCCCTGCGTGACTTCATCGACCAGCTGGAAGCCGACGGCGAGCTGGTGCGGGTGTCTGAACCCGTCTCCACCGTGCTGGAGATGACCGAAATCCAGACCCGGCTGCTGCGCAACGGCGGCCCGGCGGTGCTGTTCGAAAAGCCGGTCATGCCGGACGGGACGATCAGCCCCATCCCCTGCCTGGCCAATCTGTTCGGCACGGTGAAACGGGTCGCCATGGGAGTGACGCTGGAGGGCAAGAACCGCACGACGGCGGACGAGCTGCGCGAGGTCGGGGAACTGCTGGCCTTCCTGCGAAACCCGACCCCGCCGCGCGGCTTAAGCGACGCCATGGAGATGCTGCCCCTGGCGCAGACCGTCATGTCGATGCGGCCCAAGACGGTGAAGAAGGCGCCGGTGCAGGAGGTGGTGCTGAAGGGCGACCAGATCGACCTGACCGCCCTGCCCGTTCAGACATGCTGGCCCGGCGAGCCGGCGCCCCTGATCACCTGGGGCCTGGTCGTGACCAAGGGGCCGAGCGAGGACCGCGAGGACGACTTCAACCTGGGCATCTATCGGATGCAGGTGCTGGGCAAGGACAGGGCCATCATGCGCTGGCTGGCCCATCGCGGCGGGGCGCAACACTATGCGCGGCACAAGAAGGCCCGGCCCAAGGAGCCCCTGCCCTGCGCCGTCGTCCTGGGCGCCGATCCGGGGACCATCCTGGCTGCGGTGACCCCGGTGCCGGACACCCTGTCGGAATATCAGTTCGCGGGCCTGATGCGCGGCGCCAAGGCCGAGCTGGTCCCGTGCAAGACCGTGCCGCTGATGGTCCCCGCCCAGGCCGAAATCGTGCTGGAGGGCCACGTCCTGCTGGACGCGTTCGAGGACGAAGGCCCCTATGGCGACCATACCGGCTATTACAACTCGGTCGAGAAGTTCCCGGTCTTCCAGGTCAGCGCCGTCACCATGCGGCGTGACCCCATCTATCTGACCACCTTCACCGGACGGCCGCCGGACGAGCCCAGCGTGCTGGGCGAGGCGCTGAACGAGGTCTTCATCCCCCTGCTGCGCCAGCAGTTCCCCGAGATCGTCGACTTCTGGCTGCCGCCCGAGGGGTGCAGCTACCGGATCGCGGTGGTGTCGATGAAGAAGGCCTATCCGGGCCACGCCAAGCGAGTGATGCTGGGCGTCTGGAGCTATCTTCGCCAGTTCATGTACACCAAATGGGTCATCGTCGTGGACCACGACATCGACGCCCGCGACTGGAAGGACGTCATGTGGGCCATCTCGACCAAGATGGACCCGGCGCGCGACATCACCGTGATCGAGAACACCCCGATCGACTATCTGGATTTCGCCAGCCCCGAGAGCGGCCTGGGCTCCAAGATCGGCCTGGACGCGACGGACAAATGGCCGCCCGAGACCAAGCGCGAATGGGGCGAGGAGATCCGGATGGACCAGGCGGTGGTAGAAAGGATCGACGCTATCTGGGACACGCTCGGCTTGCCCGGCGACAAGAGGTCGATCTGGAAATAGGGCGGAAGCCTTGATTCACGCCGAGGGGGCGATGTGAGCGCGTTCGAATTTTTCTTCAGCTTCTATGGGCTGATCCTGGGCCTGTCGGTGGCGGAACTGCTGGGCGGGTTCGCGCGGACGCTGAACCGTAATCCAAGGCCGCGCTTCGGCCTGTTGACGCCGCTGCTGGTGGTGTTCGCCGCATTGGATGTGACCACCTTCTGGTTCCAGGCCTGGATCATCTTCCGCCCCGCCCCGTTCAATCTGGCCCTTCTGATGCTGGGCCTGGTGATCGCAGGCCTGTTCTACATCTCGGCCACCCTGGTCTTTCCGCGTGACGAGGATCAGGTCGAGGATCTGGACGCCCATTTCTGGCGCAACAAGCGCACCATCCTTCTGCTTCTGCTGAGCGCCAATGTCATTGTCGCCAGCCTGATCGTCGGCGTCGCGGCCGCCCAGGGCGAACTGCATCTGGTGGCCAAGAGCTGGTTCTTCTGGTTCGGCGTGAGTCTGTTCACCGGTCTGACGCTGATCGCCGCCCTGGCGCGCCGCCCCTGGATCGTGAAGGCGGCGCTGATCGCGCTCTTGGCCTATTACGGCCTGAACATCAGCCGGGCTGCGGCGCCCCTGGTTGAAAAGGGCGGCTGGTCCCTGGTGGCGAAGGAATAGTCCGCCGATCGCGGATCGGCCGCCGAGGCGCGCTTGCCAAGACAAGCGCGATAACTCCATATCTGGGCGTGGCGTCAGATCGGGGGACAGGTGAGCGCGTTCGAATTCTATTTCAGTTTCTATGGCTTGGCGCTCGGCTTGTCGGTGGCGGTGATCGCCACGGGCCTGGCTGCGGCGATCCAGCATCGCAAGACCCTGCGCATCGGCTGGCTGACGCCCCTGTTGGCCCTGTTCGTCGGCCTGGACATCGCCACCTTCTGGGACGCCGCCTGGCACACCTTCCGAGACGCCCCGTTCAGCTACGGCATGCTGGTGATCGGCCTGGCGATCGCCATGGTCTATTTCATCGCGGCCTCTCTGGTCTTTCCGCATCAGATCGTCGACGGCATGGACCTGGACGATCATTTCTGGGGCAACAAGAGGATCGTGCTGATCCTGACCACCGTGGCCAATACGCTGATGGTGGCGGTCTCAATCTCTCAAATACTCGGCAAGCCGGGTGCGACCCTGCTGCTGATCAACTATGCGATCGCCTATCCGCTGTATCTGGTGCTGGTCGTTCCGGCGGCCCTGACGCGCAGCAGGCGGACCTTCGCCATCCTGCTGGGCCTGCACGTCGCCATCTATTTGATCCTGGCCTGCCTGCCGGCGACCCTCGCCGCCCCCGCCCCATCCCCG
>NZ_JBWKZJ010000038.1:0-28598 GCF_059424365.1 Brevundimonas sp. GW456-12-10-14-LB3 | reverse complement strand
ACCCCGGCCCAGTAAGGCCCCGCCGACCCAGAGTTCCGAAAGCGCGCCGCAGGGCGCGCTTTCTTCTTTTGATCAACAGTTCGATTCGCCGAGGCCCATGCGTCGTTCGCGAATCATGGAGTAAGGTGTCCGCCCATGGCTCGCTATGTGTTCATCACCGGCGGCGTGGTTTCCTCGCTTGGAAAAGGCCTCGCCTCCGCCGCTCTCGGCGCTCTTTTGCAGGCGCGCGGCTACAAGGTCCGCCTGCGCAAGCTCGACCCCTATCTGAACGTCGATCCGGGGACGATGAGCCCCTATCAGCACGGCGAGGTCTTCGTGACCGACGACGGCGCCGAGACCGATCTGGACCTGGGCCACTATGAGCGGTTCACCGGCGTGTCGGCGGCCAAGTCCGACAACATCACCACCGGCCGGATCTATTCGACCATTCTGGAGAAGGAGCGGCGCGGCGACTATCTGGGCGCGACCGTCCAGGTCATTCCCCACGTCACCGACCAGATCAAATCCTTCTGCCTGACCCCGGCCCTGACGGATGCGGGCGAGGACGTGGACTTCGTCCTGGTCGAGATCGGCGGCACGGTCGGCGACATCGAGGGCCTGCCCTTCTTCGAAGCCATCCGCCAGCTGGGTCAGGACCTGCCGCGCGGCAAGAGCTGTTTCGTCCACCTGACCCTCTTGCCCTTCATCAAGACGGCCGGTGAGATGAAGACCAAGCCGACGCAGCATTCGGTCAAGGAGCTGCGCTCGATCGGGATCCAGCCCGACATCCTGCTGTGCCGCTGCGAACAGCCGATCCCGCCCGAAGAGAAGCGCAAGATCGGCCAGTTCTGCAACGTCCGCGAAAGCGGCGTGATCCAGGCGATGGACTCGGCCGACATCTACGCCGTGCCGCTGGACTATCACCGCGAGGGGCTGGACAAGGAGGTCCTGGCCCATTTCGGCATCGAGGACGCGCCCGAGCCCGATCTGACGCGCTGGCGGGAGATCGCACGGCGCCGGCTGCAGCCCGACGGCGAGGTCACCATCGCCGTGGTCGGCAAATATACGGTGCTGAAGGACGCCTATAAGTCCCTGATCGAGGCCCTGCACCACGGCGGGGTCGCGAACAACGTCAAGGTCAATATCGACTGGGTCGAGGCCGACACCTTCGAAGGCGATCCGGAAGCCTGTGAGGAGCGGCTTCAGGGCGCCCACGCCGTTCTGGTGCCCGGCGGCTTCGGCGAGCGTGGGTCGGAAGGCAAGATCGAGGCGGCGCGGTTCGCCCGCGAGCGCAACATCCCCTATTTCGGCATCTGTTTCGGCATGCAGATGGCGGTGATCGAGGCGGCGCGGAACCTGGCCGGTTTTCCCAAGGCCTCCTCGACGGAGTTCGGCCCTACGACCGAGCCGGTCGTGGGTCTGATGACCGAATGGACCCAGGGCAACCAGCGCGTCCTGCGTCAGCAGGGCGGCGACCTGGGCGGCACCATGCGGCTGGGCGCCTATGAATCGACCCTGGCCGAAGGCTCCCGCATCGCCGAAATCTATGGGACCACGACCATCAGCGAACGGCACCGCCACCGCTATGAGGTCAACATCAACTATCGCGAGGCGATCGAGGCCAAGGCCGGTCTGGTCTTCGCCGGGCTGTCGCCCGACGGCGTCCTGCCCGAAACAGTGGAGCGGCCGGACCATCCCTGGTTCATCGGCGTCCAATATCACCCGGAGCTGAAGAGCCGCCCCTTCGCGCCGCATCCGCTGTTCGCCAGCTTCATTGCGGCGGCCGTGGTGCAGAGCCGGTTGGTGTAAGAACGGCGTTCACGGACCTGCGATTCCGGTTGGCGTCCTTTTTGCGATAAAATGCCTGGAACGGATCGAATTGGGAGGATCCGACAGGATGGACCGTCGATGATCGGCGCCTTGCTCTATCACCTGCACCGGCATGTCCGCCTCGTGCTCATTGTCGCGGGTCTCGGGCTCATGTTCGGCGTCGGCGTGATCGGCTATGAGGTCGTTCGCGGCCTGGCGGCGGCGTCGGCCCACCCGGCGCAAACCGGGCGGGCCTGAGCCGTCAGTCGATCTTCAGCCGCATGAAGACCATGCCGCCGTCCGGATCGCCGCCGTAGATCGGCTCCAGCGCGTCCGGCACGCGGTTCATCGCATAGAGGGCGCCCAGGCCGAAGCGGACGCGCGGGGCGATCCGCCAGTCGCGGACGGCGCCCACAGACGCCTTGCCCACCGTATAGAGCGGGCCATGGCCGCCGTGGTCGCCGGGAACCAGTTCGTCCGTTTCGATCCGCTCGGCGCGGGCGAAGACGGTCCAGCGGTCGTTCGGATGGAGGGCGGATTCCAGCAGCCAGCCGTCCTTGGATTCATCGTGACTGTTGGTCTTGCGGCCCCAGGCCAGGGTCGAGGACCACCAGCCGGTCTCGCCCAGGCGGCGGGTGTGGAGGACGCTGGCCGACCATTTGGTCTCGTCCTCGTCAGGCTCGAGCTGTTCCGGAGCCGAGACATCGGCGTAGGAGGCCTGGAGGGACCAGTCGGACGACGGGTTCCAGGAGGCCCGCACCGACCAGCTGTCCAGCTTCGGCTCATCTATGCCCCAGCGTTCCTCGTCCGGCTCGCGCCCCTTGAAGGCCGAGGTCTCGATCTTGAACCGGTCGTGGGCCCAGCCCAGGGTCGTCACGCCGAAGACGATATGGGTCGAGTCCAGCCAGTGGTGGGTGATGGGCGCCTCGGGACTGTCCATGGCGCTCATCCGGTGCATGAAGGCGGGCGGGCCGAAGGCGGGCTCGCCGGGCAGGCCGATGTAGCCGTACAGGCTGTCCTTTTCCGACAGGCGTTTCGAATAGCTGGCCGACAGCTCCATGAAGAAGTCGTGCGGATGCTGGCGGTCCACCAGGGGATCGACGCCGTTCGCCGTTTCGCCGGCGGCCAGCAGCAGGGGATAGCCGGACTTGCCCATCAGGGGGTCGGGGCTGAGCATGGCGCGCAGGTTCAGGGTCGAACCGTCGTCGAGGTCACGGCGAGCCGTCGTCATCAACATGCCCGAGACGAAGGTCTTGTCGCCGCCGCGCGGGCCGGATTGGGTGTCGTAGGTCAGGTTCAGCAGGGCGTGGGTCATCACCGTCCAGTCGCCCCGGACGGTGTGGATGCCGGCATGTTCGCCCGAGTCGGGTTGCCAGCTGGTGCCTGAGGCGTCGCGGTTCATGGGCCAGGGGCCGTAGGGGCTGGTCATGGCGTGGGCCATGTCGGCCATGTCGTGGCCGGCGTGGGGATCGGCGGCCGGCTCCGCCTGGTGGTGAGAATGGTCCTGCGCCGTCGCCACCTGAGCGAGGGCGAGCAGGGAGACGCCGGCGAGGGCGCCGACGAGCGTATGGGGAGCCATGATGGCCTCCTTGAATGATCGGGACTGAGGGCGCCGCGAGAGCGCGTCGGTTCAGGCGATCAGGAGGCGGGGTGGGCCGGGCTCGGGCGAAGGCCGACGGCCTGACGGCAGGGCCGGCGAAACGGCGGTCAGGCGAAGCGGCGCCGCCGCCGTCTGAGGACGGGCGGCGGGCGGAATGGTCGGCGCCGCGACGCAGGCGACGCAGCAGGTCATGGCCTTCATGGCCTTATCGGGGCCTTTGTCGGGGGCCTTGCCGGACGGGTCCGGGGTCGCATGGCCCATCTCATGGCAGGGCGGCTCGGCCATGGCCGGCCCCGCCCCGACGCCGAGGGCGCCCAGGGTCAGCACCGCCAGGGCGCCGATCAGCAGCAGAAGGGACGAGACGATCTTCACGCCGTTGAGGATAGGCGTAGCAACCCGGCGTCGCAATGGATCGCCTGCGTCCTTCACCGCACCGGCTTCTTGTCGACCAGGGGCAGGCCGGGGGCGTCGGGCGGGGTTCGGCCGCCCGGGCCCAGTTCCCGCTGCATGAAGACGACGTCGCGCCAGTCGTCGTGTTTCCAGCCTGCCGCCTTGAACACCCCGGCGTCGGCGAAGCCGCGGGCGCGGTGCAGGGCGATGGAGCCCTGGTTCGCGGAGTCGCCGATCACGGCGACCATCTGGCGCAGGCCGAGCGCCTCGCAATGATTGATTAGTTGATCCAGCAGGGCGCCGGCGACGCCGCGGCCGCGGGCTTCTGGCGTGACATAGATCGAGTCCTCGACCATGTAGCGATAGGCCTGGCGGGTGCGGAACGGCCCGGCGTAGGCGTAGCCGACCACGCCGCCGTCGATCACGGCGACCAGGCGGGGCAGGCCCAGGGCCTGGACGGCGGCGAAGCGGGCGGTCATCTCGATCTCGTCCGGCGGCTCCAGCTCGAAGGTGCCGCGCCCGTTGGCGACGCTTTCGGCATAGATGGCGGTGACGGCCGCCATGTCGGCGGGGGTCGCCTCGCGGATCTGGACCTCAGACCGCATCAGCCCAGCAGCCGCGCCGCCTGGGGGGCGAAATAGGTCAGGACGCCCGCGCAGCCGGCGCGCTTGAACCCGTGCAGGGTCTCAAGGATGGCCCGGTCCTGGTCCAGCCAGCCGTTGGCGATCGAGGCCTGGATCATCGCGTACTCGCCCGAGACCTGATAGGCGAAGGTCGGGACGCGGAAGGTTTCAGACACACGCCGGACGATGTCGAGATAGGGCATGCCCGGCTTGACCATGACCGCGTCGGCGCCTTCCGACAGGTCCATGGCGACCTCCTTCAGGGCCTCGTCGGAGTTGGCGTAGTCCATCTGATAGGTCTTCTTGTCGCCCTTCAGCGCCCTCGAGGAGCCGACGGCGTCGCGGTAAGGGCCGTAGAAGGCCGAGGCGTATTTGGCCGCATAGGAGAGGATCAGGGTGTCCTGGAAGCCGTTGGCCTCCAGGGCCTCGCGCACCGCCTGGATGCGGCCGTCCATCATGTCCGAGGGGGCCACGACGTCGGCGCCGGCGTGGGCGTGGATGAAGGCCTGTTCGGCCAGGCGATCCAGGCTGGCGTCATTGACGATCCGCTCGCCCTCCAGAACCCCGTCGTGGCCGTGGTCGGTGTAGCAGTCCAGCGCCACGTCGGTCATGATTCCGATCTCGGGCGCGGCGTCCTTGATGGCCTTGATACAGTCGGGGATCAGGCCGTCGGGATCGGTGGCGCCTGTGCCGACCGAGTCCTTGATCGCCCCATCGACGTTCGGGAAGAGGGCCAGCATCGGAATGCCGAGGTCGCGCGCCTCGACCGCCGCCTTTGCGGCTTCCTTGGGCGACAGGCGGAAGACGCCGGGCATGGAGGCGACGGGGACGCGGTCCTCGGCGCCGTCGTGGACGATCAAAGGCCAGATCAGGTCGGCCGGGGTCAGGACGGTCTCGGCGACCATGCGGCGCACCCAGGGGCTGGCGCGCAGACGCCGGGGACGGGCGAGCGGGAAGGGGGCAGGCTGGTAGGGGAGCATGGCGAGACCTTGGAAATCTGTCGCCGGACTAGCGCCGCCGGGGCCGGGGCGCAAATCGCGTGAGGATTCGGATCGTTTCAAGCGGGATAGCGGCTTGCGCCGGGCGACGAAATGCGAGCCTATCGCGACGAACTGAGGGAGACGAGATGATGAGACGATGGGCGGCGGGCGCGGCGGTTCTGGCCCTGGCGGCGGGACTGTCGGGATGTATCATCATCGCCTCCGACGGCGGCGACCGGACGGTGGTCGTGGACAGCGCGTCCTCGTCCGCCCCCGCCTATGTCTCCCTCTATGCCGACGCCGTCGCCGATCCGAAGCGCCCGGCCGAGGAGGCGGCGCGCGATCCTCTGCGTCATCCAGCCGAGATCCTGGCCTTCGCCCAGGTCGCGCCCGGCGACAAGGTGGCCGACATCCGCCCCGGCGCCGGCTATTTCACCCGTCTGTTCTCCGACGTGGTCGGGCCGACGGGCCGGGTCTACGCCTTCGTGCCCGAGCGGACGATGGCGCGGGAGAACCCCCTGGCCGACGCCCTGGTCGCGGCCTATCCCAATGTGACGCGGGTCAACGGCCTGCTGGACTCCATGACCTATGACCAGCCCCTGGACCTGGTCTTCATGAGCCAGGAGTACCACGACTTCCACATTCCCGGTTTCAACACCGATGTGGCCAGGATGAACGCCGCAGTGTTCGCCGCCCTGAAACCCGGCGGCCGCTATGTTCTGATCGACCACCAGGCGGCGCCGGGGACGGGGATTTCGGCGGTCCAGACCCTGCACCGGATCGAGGGCGATTATCTGAGGCGCGAGGTCGAGGCCGCCGGCTTCGTCTTTGAGGCCGAGAGCCGGGCGGTCGCCAATCCCGACGACGACCACAGTCTGAACGTCTTCGACGCGGCTATTCGCGGCAAGACCGACCAGTTCGTCTATCGCTTCAGAAAGCCGGACTGAGACCTCAGCGCCGGCGCGGGGCCAGGATGTCGGACAGCCGGTCCGGGGTTCCTTCGATCCGCTCCAGACGCGGATAGCGCAGGCCGTCGTGATAGTCGAAGGCGACGGTGCGGAACCGGTCGCCGGACTTGATCAGCAGCTCCAGGGGGGCGTCCGTCCCCTTGGCGGCCGTGACGGCGTCGCGCAGAACCTCGGCCGAGCCCGCCTTGCCGTTGACGGCGACAAGCGACCAGCCGGCGCCGATCCCCTGTTCGAAGGCCGGGCCGCCCCAGCGGATATTGGTCAGCTTGTCACCCGACAGGCTGAAGCCCAGCGAATATTGGAAGTCATTGGCCCAGCCGCCGTTCACCGCCTTTTCGTCGGCGTTGGGCGTGTCGGTATAGGTCAGGCGCCAGCCGCCCCGTTCGATCCCCGCCAGGGGCGCGCGGGCGTCCGGGCCGACGGCGTCCAGCCTTTCGCGCAGGAAGCCGGCCCAGTCGTGCGGATGGACGGCGTTCAGGGCGGCGACGACCTGATCGAAGGTGTAGCCCTGGGGCGCCCAGGCGCCGTCGCTGTGGCCGAAGAAGGCCCGGGCGAAGTCGTCGAGCGACTTGCGCCCGTTCGTCTCGGCCCGGATCAGGGTGTCGGCGTCTAGCCAGACCAGCAGGCTTTCGCGATAGTAGTCGCCGGTGCCCCGCATCCAGGAGGGATATTGGCCGGGCACGCGGTAGCCCAGGAGATTGTGGTTGTTGGTGTCCTGAAGGGCGCGCCACTGACGGCCGGGCTGGTTGTCATAGAAGGCGGCGATAGAGGCCAGGGTCGCCAGGGCCACCCCCTTGGAATGCAAGCCCGAACGGGCGGCCAGGACATCGCCCCAATATTCCGTCTGGCCCTCATAGACCCACAGCAGGGTGTTCTGGGTCGGGACGTTGTGGTTGGCGGTCAGCTCATCCGCCGGGCGCATGAACTTGCCGTTCCAGGAGTGGGTGTATTCGTGGGGCAGAAGGGCGCGGTCCCCGGCGCTCTTGGCCCAGTCGGTGAAGAAGCCTGGGGCGCCGGTGTTCTCGGAGGAGCGATGATGCTCAAGGCCGATGCCGCCCATCTGGTCGGTCAGGGCGAAGAGGAACTCATAGTTGTCGAAGTGACGGGCGCCGAACAGGCGGTCGGCCTGCTGGACCATGTTCTCGTAGAGCTTCAACTGCTCTTCGGTGGCGGCGAGACCTTTCTCCTCGTCGGCGAGGAGGTTCAGGTGGACCCTTGATTCAGACGGGGCGCCGTTCGGGTCGATATCGACGCGGCGGTAGTGGGCGCCGGCGAAGACCGGGCTGTCGATCAGGGTGTAGAGGTCGGTGGTCTCCAGCCGGGCCAGGTCGCCGTCGCGGCCTTCGGTCTTCAGGGCCGTGCCGTAGTTCCAGCCGGCGGGCAGGCGGATGGAGGGGGCGACCTGGATCTGGCGGCTGAAATAGCCGGCCGGATAGAGGATGGCCTTCTCCCACTGCAGATTGACCATGGCCGGGGTCATCAGGACGCGCCAGTTGGAGCTGTCCGGCTGGGTCAGCTGTTCGAAGGCGACCTCGATCGCCGTCACGCCCGCCGGAACGTCCAGGTGGAAGGCGTAGGGGTCGAGGGTGTCGCGCAGCCATTCCAGCCTCTGACCATTCGCCGTGACGGTCAGACCGGCCAGCAGCTGGATAGGGCCGGTGGCGGCGTGGTTGCCCGGCAGATATTTCGGATAGAGCAGGGTCAGCGGGCCGGGAGCGGCGACGGGTATGGTCTGGCTGACGCGGATGATTCGCCGGTCCAGGTCGGTGATGTCGGCCCGGTACTGGATGACGCCGGGATAGGGTTTGTCCGCAGGGGCGGGGATGGTTGGTTGGGGCCGCGGCAGGGCCAGGGACGCGTCGCGCGCCTCGACCACCACCGGCGTCGACTGGAAATCCTGGGCCAGGGCTGGGGCGGCCGTCATCAGGGCGGCGAGGCAGGCGGCGGCGGTCAGGCGGGTACGCGGCATCAGGTCATCCGAACAGCAGGGCAGATCTGCACCGTCGGGGAGCGGGCAAGGGGCGTCAAGTGCAGCAGGCGCGGTGCGGCGTTAGAGCCCCTCCTTCACGGCGCCACAGGGTGGGGAGGAGACAGTGCTGTCTCCTCCCTGTCGCAAGGCGATGGGGCGGCGGCTCGGAGCGAAGCGGAGAGACAGAAAGGGGGTCTACCGGCGTCAACGTCGGCGCGGCGTCAGTATGTCGCCCAGCCGGTCCGGGGTTCCGGGGATGCGTTCCAGGCGCGGGTAGCGAAGGCCGTCGTGATAGTCGAGGACGACGGTCCGGTACTGGTCGCCGTCCTTGACGATCAGGGTAATCGGCACGGCGGGGTCCTTGGCGGCGGTGACGGCCTCGGCCAGTCGGTCGGGCTTGGCGGCCTGGCCGTTGACGGCCACGATCTCCATGCCCGGCGCCAGGCCGGCCTTGAAGGACGGGCTGCCCCACTGGACGCTGCGGATCGCATTGTTCTCGCCGGTCTGCAGGCCCAGGGAATAGGTGAAGTCGTTGCGCTTGAACTCGCCGTACAGGGTCTTCTGATAGGCCGTCGGGGTTTCGCCGTAGGTCAGTCGCCAGCCGCCGCGCTCCAGCCCGTCCAGCGGCGCGCGGGCGTCGGGGCCGACGGCGTCCAGCCGGGCGCGCAGGAAGGCCGCCCAGTCGTTCTCGACCACCCCGTTCAGGGCCGCGACCACGTCTTCGAAGGTGTAGGGCGCCGGTTCGAAACTGCCGTCCTGAACGCCGTAGAAGGCGCGGGCGAAGTCGTCGAGCGACTTGCGGCCGCCGGTCTTCTCCCGGATCGTCGTATCGACGTCCAGCCAGATCAGCTGGCCCTCGGAATAGTAGTCCTCATCCCTCTGCCAGGACAGCCAGGCCTTGGGCCGGCGCTGGCTGATGATCGGGTCGTTGGTGGTGTCCTGAAGCGCGCGCCAGCCGCGCCCGACCCGGTAGTCATAGGAGGCCGCCGTCATGGCCAGGGAGTCCAGGGCCTGTTCCCTGGTCAGCAGGCCCGAACGGGCGGCGACGACCTGGCCGTAATATTGCGTCTGGCCCTCATAGACCCACAGCAGGCTGTTCTGCATCGGGCTGTTGAAGTTGGGGACGTACTGGTCCGCCGGGCGACGCCATTTGCCGTCCCACGAGTGGTTCATCTCGTGGCTGAGCAGGTCGCGGTCGCCCAGGTGGGTGGCCCAGCCCGTGAAGAACTCGGGATCGACCGAGTTCTCGGAACTGCGGTGATGCTCCAGCCCGATACCGCCCAGCTTGTCGGTCATGGCGATCAGGAAGTCGTAGTGGTCGAAATGGCGCGCGCCGTAGAGGCGGTCCATCTGGGTCACGAGGTTGCGCAGAATCTGAATCTGCTCGTCGGTGGCTTCCAGGCTCTTGGCCTCGTCGGCGACGATGTTGGCGCGGACCGGCGAGCGGCCGCCGGGATCAAGGTCGATCTGGCGATAGTGGAGGCCGGCGAAGACCGGGCTGTCGACCAGGACCTCCAGATTGACCGGCTTGAAGGTCTGGACGTCGCCGGTCTTGGTTTCCGGCTCCAGGGCCGTGCCGAAGCGCCAGCCGGTGGGGAATTTGACCGTGGGGTGGACCATGATGTTCCGCGACCAGTGACCGGCGGGATAGAGCAGCATCTTCTCCCACTGGATGTTCAGCATTTCGGGCGTTATCGTCACCCGGCCCTGGGCGCCGCTGGTCGGCGACAGATGCTGCATGGCGATCTTCAGCTCGGTCGCCCCGGCCGGAACCGTGATGTGATAGGCGAAGGGGCTGAGGGTGTCGCGGACCCATTCGACCCGCCGGCCGTTCGCGGTGATCTCGATCCCCGCCAGCTGGGTGATCGGCCCGACCGGACCGTGATTGCCCGGCAGCCATTCGGGGAAGAACAGAACCATGGGCCCGCTCTGGGCGACGGGAAGGGTCTCGGTGATCGAGAAGATGTGCTGGCCCAGGTTGGTCGCGTCGATCTCAAGACCGATCACCCCCGGATAGGCGACGTCGCGCGCCGCAGGGATGGGCGTCAGGGGCGCCGGCAGGGCGGGCGCCGCCGTCGACGCCTGTTGCGCCAGGGCGGCCGGGGCGGCGGAGGCCAGCAGGAGGGCGAGGCCGACGGCGCGGAGGCGGGTGCGGATCATGGACGCGGACTTTCGAACTCTGGAAAGGGAGAGGCGCGACAGTCCGCCGCACCGCGTGGATCGTCAAGCGGTCCGGCCGATCGGACTCCGAAAATCTCGTTCGCCCGACCCCGGCGTCAGGCGCCGGGGGTGACGTCCAGCAGCTCCACCGAAAAGCGCAGGGTGGAGTTGGGCGGAAGCTGATCGCCGCCGACCCAGCGCGAGCCATAGGCCAAGGCCGGCGGAATGACGAACTCATAGGTCTCGCCGACCCGCATCAGGGCCACCCCCTCGGTCCAGCCCTTGATGACCCGGTTCAGCGGAAACTCGGCCGGTTCGTTGCGGGCGTAGGAGCTGTCAAACTCGCGTCCGTCGATGAAGGTCCCGCGATAATGGACCTTGACCGTATCGGTCGTCGAAGGCTGGGCGCCCTCGGGATGGGCCTTGCCCACGCGGCGGTATTGCAGGCCGCTGGCGGTGGTGGTCCAGCCGCGCCGGGCGCCGTTCCACGCCAGATAGGCCTGGTTTCCGGCGTCCCAGGCCTGCTGCGGCGTCTGGCCGGCCTGGCCCTCGACCTGGGCTGCGGCGCGGGCGGCCGCCGAGGCCGTTTCGGCGTAGGAGACCGGCGTCCCGCGCGTCGCACAGGCGGAGACGGCGAGGCCGGCGAGGAGGATCGGGAGGGTGCGAGTCATAAGGCGACGCTATCAGGCCGAACGGGCCGCCGCCAACCGTCTTTGCGCGAAGGCGACATGCGCGGAAGGAGCGGGAAATTGAGCCGGCGGGGTTCCAATCGGGACTTAAGGCGTTAGACCCGCGACCATGTCCATAGACAACTCTCTCGCCGAAGCAGTGGCGGCCGGTCGCCAGGCCGTGGCCGTCGACGCCGTCATGATCGCCAAGCTGACCGACATGGCCGGCGACTTCGCCATCAATCTGATCATCGCGGCCCTGATCTTCGCCGCGACCCTGTTCGCGGCCAAATGGGCGGCGGGGCTGGCGCGAAGGGCGCTGTCGCGGATCGGCGCCTTCCGCCACGACCAGACGGTCCTCAGCTTCGCCGTTCAGGTGGTTCGGGTGGTGGTGATCATCATCGGCATGATCGCCGTGCTGCAAAGGCTGGGGGTGCAGACCACCTCCATCATCGCGGTCCTGGGGGCGGCGTCCCTGGCCGTGGGCCTGGCGCTTCAGGGGACGCTGTCCAATGTGGCCTCGGGCATCATGCTTCTGATCCTGCGGCCCTACCGCGTCGGGGACGTGGTGGACGTCGGCGGCATGGCCGGGACGGTGCAGCGGCTGGACCTGTTCACGACCCAGCTGTCGAACGCCAACAACCACAAGATCGTCATTCCGAACTCCAAGGTCCTGAGCGACCCCCTGACCAATCTGACCGGTCAGCAGACCCGGCGGATCGAGATCAACTTCACCGTCGGCTACGGCGAGGATCTGAACGAGGCGCGCTGCGTCCTGGCCGACATGGCCGCAGCCCATGACAAGGTTCTGCACGATCCCCATCCCTGGACCGGGGTGACCGGCCTGTTGGACAGCGCGGTCCAGATCACCCTGCACGCCTGGGTCAAGGTCGAGGACTGGTGGCAGACTCAGGCCGATCTGATGCAGGGCGGCAAGGAGGCGCTGGACGCCGCCGAGATCGAGATTCCCTTCCCGCACCAGGTCGCCGTGCCCTATGGCGACGAGGACGTCATGCCCGTCGTCCGTGTGCGGACGGTGGAGGCGGACAAGGCCGAAGAGACGAGTACGAAGCCCCGCTGATGCGTTACGATTTCGGATCCGACAACACCGCCGGAATGGCGCCCAGCGCCCTGGAGGGCCTGATCCAGGCCAACGCCGGCTTCGTTCCCTCCTACGGCGCCGATGCGATCACGGCGCGGGCCGCCGACCAGATTCGACAGAGGCTGGACGCCGACGCCGACGTCCGTTTCGTCTTCAGCGGCACGGCGGCCAACGCCATCGCCCTGTCGATGCTGACCTATCCGTTCGAGGCGGTGCTGGCGCACAACGCCGCCCATGTCTGCACCGATGAGACGGGGGCGCCGGGCTTCTTCGGCCAGGGGGTGGGGCTGATCGGCCTGCCGGGCTTTTCCGGGCGGATCGATCCCCTGGCGCTGAAGGCGCAGCTGACCGAGCCCGAGGTCGGCCATCGCCAGCCGCCGGCGGCCCTGTCCCTGACCCAGGCCACGGAATACGGCGCCGTCTATACGGAAGAAGAGCTGCGCCATCTGATCGAGCCGGTGAAGGCGTGCGGCTATGGGGTGCATATGGACGGGGCGCGGCTGTCCAATGCTGCGGCGGCCGGGTTCGACCTGAAGGACATTGCGCGCCTGGGCGTGGACATATTGGTGTTCGGCGGCGCCAAGGCGGGCGCCTCTTGCGTCGAGGCCCTGGTCCTGTTCGACAAGAGCCTGGCGCGGCGGTTGGACAATCGGCTGAAACAGGCCGGGCAGACGGCGTCCAAGGCCCGGACGCTGGCCGGGCCCATGCTGGGCCTGCTGGAAAGCGGCGACTGGGAGGCGGGAGGCGCCCACGCCAATCTGATGGCCCAGCGTCTGGCGGCGGGGATCGCGACGCGCTCGCCCTTCGTCCTGGCCCACCCGGTCGAATCCAATACGGTCTTCGTCCGTATGCCGGCCGAGGCGCACCAGAGGCTGAAGGCCCTGGGCTGGGCCTGCTATCAGTTCGACGACGGATCAGTCCGGTTCGTCTGTTCCTGGGCGACCCAGGAAGAGGCGGTGGACGAGCTGATCGCCGCCATCGCCGGCCTGAACTGAGCCGTCCGTCGCCAGGCGGCCTTTTCCCGGCCGTCTTGACTGTCCATATGCGCAAGATGGCGATGCGCGGAGAGCGCTCCGGCGGTCGGCGCGACCCGATGGTCAAGGCGCAGCAGGCAGGGAGCATGCAGGACAGGACGGAAGGCCCGCCGACGCTGAAGGCGCTGGCGGATCTGGTGCGGCTGGTCGGGCGATCGGGCGCGCCGCAACTGCGCGCGCGGCTGGGAGCGGCGATCGCCCTGACCCTGGCGGGCAAGGGTTTGGGCGTGCTGGCGCCCCTGGTCCTGGGCGCGGCGGTCAATCGGCTGGCGTCCGGACAGGGAACGGCCGTCGCCATGGGCTGGGGCTTCGCCGCTTTTGCGGTCGGCTGGGCCCTGGTGCGGTTTCTGTCGGCGGCGGCGCCCCAGGCCTCGGACGTGGTCTTCGCCCCGGTCCGTGCGGCGGCCCAGAGGCGGACGGCCGCCGAAGGTTTCGCCCACGCCCTGAGCCTGTCGCTTGATTTCCACCAGACCAAACGCTCCGGCGCCCTGTCGCGGACCCTGGATCGCGGCTCGCGGGCGGTGGACTTCCTGCTGCGCATCCTGGCCTTCAACCTGGTCCCCACCGGGGTGGAGCTGGTGCTGGCGGCGGCGGTGCTGGGCGGCAAGTACGACTGGCGGTTCGCCGCTGTGGCGATCGCGGTGGTGGTCGTCTACGCTGCGGCCACCTTCGCCCTGTCGAACTGGCGGCTGGAGCATCGGCGGGTGATGAACGCCGCCGATTCGGAGGCCGCCGGGGTCTCGGTCGACGCCCTTCTGAACTATGAGACGGTCAAGTCGTTCGGCGCCGAGGCGCGGGCGGCCCTGACCTATGACCGGGCGCTGGGCGACTATGCGGCGGCGGCCTTGAAGGCCAACACCTCCCTGGCCCTGCTGAACGGGATTCAGGCCCTGATCATGAACCTGGGCCTGGGGGTGATGGCGGTGATGGCCGGGTTTGAGGCGGCGGCCGGACGAATGGGGCCGGGCGATGTGACGGCGGCGGTGCTGATCATGGTCTCCCTGTACGCCCCGCTGAACATCCTGGGCTTCGCCTATCGCGAGATCCGCCAGTCCTTCATCGACATGGAGGAGATGCTGAAGGTGACGCGCCAGACGCCCCAGGTGGCCGATGCGCTCCACGCCCAGCCTCTGCCGCGCCCGACCGAAGCGCGCGGCGCCGAAGTCGCGTTCCAGCATGTCGGCTTCCGCCACGACGCCCGCGCCAATGGGCTGGAGGACGTCAGCTTCGTGGCGGCGCCCGGAACCACCACCGCCCTGGTCGGGCCCTCGGGGGCGGGCAAGTCGACCATCGTCAAACTGGCCCTGCGGCTGATCGACCCGCAGGAGGGCCGGGTTCTGATCGACGGCCGCGACGTGCGCGAGGTGACCCAGGCGTCCTTGCGGGCCGCCGTGGCCCTGGTGCCGCAGGACGTAGCCCTGTTCAACGACACCTTGGCGGCCAATATCGCCTTCGCCCGGCCCGAGGCGGACGAGGCCCAGGTCTGGGCTGCGGCGGAGGCGGCGGAACTGGCCGACTTCATCCGCGGATTACCGGACGGGATGCAGACACGGGTCGGCGAACGGGGGCTGAAACTGTCGGGCGGCGAACGCCAGCGGGTGGGCATCGCCCGCGCCCTGCTGGCCGATCCCTGCATCCTGATCCTGGACGAGGCCACCAGCGCCCTGGACAGTCGCACCGAGGCGGCGATCCAGAAGACGCTGCGGCGGGTCAGCGCCGGACGCACCACCCTGGTGGTCGCCCACCGGCTGTCCACCGTGGCCGACGCCGACCAGATCCTGGTGCTGAAGGCGGGGCGGATCGTCGAGCGCGGCGCCCATCACGAACTGGTGGCGCGCCAGGGCGGGGAGTACGCCGCCCTGTGGCGCAAACAGACGCGGGCGGGCAGGACGATTCAGGCCGCCGGCTGAACCGCCTGATGAGCCGTCTGATGAGCTGTCTGGGGCGCGGCGGGCAGTTTGCGCTTCAGAACCTCGGCCAGGTTTTCGACGATGGCGGCGCGGGGCGCTGCGGCGTCGGTCGGCAGGCTGAGCAGCAGCTTCATCGCCTGGGCGTGGACCGTGGCGATGCGCCAGTCGAAACCACCCTGGCGCGGGGCGGCGTCCAGAAGGTCGCACAGACCCTTGGCGGCCGTGCACAGATCATCCATCGCAAAGGGGCTGGCCGCGTCGATGATCTGGTTGGACGCTGAATAGGCCAGGTCCAGCCGCAGGGCCTCGATCGTGCCCGGCGCCGGCTCGGCCAGGAGGACGGCGATGTTGTCGGCGATGATGGCGCAGGCCTGGTCCCTCAACCCGCCCAGATTGGCCTGGGCCTGAGCGAGGGCGACGCCGACGCTGACGCCGCCGGGGCGATCCACCATCTCCGCCAGGCGCGAGCGGCGTTGAACGTGGGTGATGACCGTCATGCGAACTCCACCATATTGTTGCGGAGCCTGTCGGCGCGCCGTTCCTCGCCCTCATAGAGTTCGGGGCGGACGAAGCGACGATCCGGGCCCAGATAGTCCCCGACCTCAAGGAAGGGGCGCGTGTCGCGGGCGACCCAAAGGATGCGCTCCAGCAGCATGGCGGCGCTGAAGGGCTTGGTGACGACAAAGTTGGCGCCGCAGTCCCGCGCCTCGGCCACCCGACCGCGTCGGATGTGGCTGGCCGTCATGATGACCGGGGTGAAGGCGTTGGGATTTGGGCCGGACCGGCGCAACCATCGCACCAGTTCGAACCCGTCTATGTCGGGCATGTCGGTGTCGATCAGCAAGAGGTCGATCGGCTTTTCAGCCAGGAGGCTCTGGGCCTGAACCCCGCTGCTGACCGTATAGGCCGGACGTACCCCGAAACCCGACAGGACGCCTGTGGTCAGGGTCAGGGAGAAGGGCGAATCATCGACCACCATCACGACGGCGCCGCTCAGATTGAAGACGGCGCTTTCTCTGAGCGTATCCGACTGTGTCGGCATGTCCGAACTTTCCAATCCTCAGGTCCTATAGGCTAGAACCTGGAGGTGGACGCGCGGTTAACGGCGTTCGATCAGAGGGTGCCGATGGCGTAGAACCGCTCGGCGCGGCGGGTCTTGATCTGCTGGGGCGAGAGGCCGTCGAAGGATTGGAGTTCCTCGGCCAGAACGTCGCCGACCCTGGCCAGGGCGCCGTCGCGGTCGGCGTGGGCGCCGCCGGTCGGTTCCTCGATCAGACGATCCACGATCTTCAGCGCGATAAGGTCCGGGCCGGTGATCTTCATGGCCATGGCGGCGTCGCGGGCCCGTGCGCCGTCACGCCACAGAATGCCGGCCGCCCCTTCGGGCGAGATAACCGAATAGATCGAATGCTCCAGCATCAAGACGCGGCTGGCGGCGGCGATGGCGATGGCGCCGCCCGATCCGCCTTCGCCGGTGATGGTGGCGATGGAGGGCACGCCCAGGGTCAGGCAGCGTTCGGTCGAACGGGCGATGGCCTCGGCCTGGCCGCGCTCTTCGGCGCCCAGACCCGGATAGGCGCCGGCCGTGTCGATGAAGCTGAGGACCGGCAGGCCGAACTGTTCGGCCATGTCCATCAGGCGCACGGCCTTGCGATAGCCCTCGGGTCGAGCCATGCCGAAGTTGTGGGTCAGGCGGGTTTCCGTGTCGTGGCCCTTCTCATGCCCCATGATGACGACGGGGCGGCCCCGAAACCGCGCCAGCCCGCCGAGAATGGCCTGGTCGTCGCCGAACTGTCGGTCGCCGTGCAGTTCGGTCCAGTCGGTGAACAGGCCTTGGACATAGTCGATGAAGTGGGGGCGTTGCGGATGCCGCGCCACCTGGGTCTTCATCCAAGGGTCCAGCCCGGCGTAGGTCTTCTTGCGCAGCTGCTCGGCCTTTTTGCGCAGGCCGGCGATTTCGTGGTCGAAACCTCCGGAGGTCTCGGACAGGGCCGACAGCTCGTCGATCTTGGCTTCCAGATCGGCGATCGGCTTTTCGAAATCGAGATAGTGCGTGGCCATAAAGGCGTCCGAAAACGGCGGGCGAGGCGCCCCAGGGGAAGGCGGGGGAAACTAGAGAGGTCGGGGCCGTGGGGCAAGCGGGTGTCAGAAGGCCTTCGGCAGACCGGCTTGCTTGAGCACGCTGTTGGCGGTGTGGCGACTTTTGGAGCGCGGCACAATGACGGTGTGCGGTTGATCCGGATGCCTCCATTTCTCGTGACTGCCCTTAGCGTTGGCGACGCGACGCCAGCCGGCGGCGAAGAGGAGGGCAGTCAGTTCAGGGTAGAAGTCCTTGGGCATCTGCTCGGT
The DNA here is from genome assembly GCF_059424365.1 of Brevundimonas sp. GW456-12-10-14-LB3. Lineage (NCBI taxonomy): Bacteria > Pseudomonadati > Pseudomonadota > Alphaproteobacteria > Caulobacterales > Caulobacteraceae > Brevundimonas > Brevundimonas sp. GW456-12-10-14-LB3. The sequence goes on along the minus strand of NZ_JBWKZJ010000038.1, from coordinate 11,057 downwards.
CTTTCGCTTCAATCCGTGCAGTTTGTTTGCGCCATGAAAGGGGGCGGACGGAGCTTGAGAAATCTCCAATCATTACAATGGTTGGCTTGCTAGGGCCTAAGGGCGGCCTTTGATTTCTAAGGGTAATAAAGCGCCAAATCGGGGGGCGGACGGACCCCTAAGCGGCAACGACGTCGAAGTCGCCGGAAGCTTCAAATCGTACCGGCACAGCGCCATGAATTCCAAGGTTTTCGGCAAGAAGCTCAGGCGCGAAATGACGAGCGAGATTCTCGAACTCTCCGAGCGTCGCCGTTTCCAGCACCAGCCCGACGATGTTGGACTCGCTGCACCAGACCCCCGCTTCGGGGTCCCAGATCGCCTTGACGTAGAAATCCTCGGCCATGGCCTGAATATGCGCCTTCACTCGTCCCGCGCCAAGGGGTGGTTCTGCTGGACGACCTGGGCCAGGCGGTCGGTGGCGACGTGGGTGTAGATCTGGGTGGTGGCGATGTCGGCGTGGCCGAGCAGGGTCTGGACCACGCGCAGGTCGGCGCCGCCCTCCAGCAGATGGGTGGCGAAGGCGTGACGCAGGACGTGGGGGCTGACCCGCGCCGGGTCGAGGCCCGCCGTGACGGCGGCCTCGTCCAGCAGCTGGGCGAACCGGCGCGGGGTCAGATGGCCGGAACGACCGGAGGATGGAAAGAGCCAGGGGCTGTCGGGCGTCTCGGGCTTGCGCCGGGCGTCGCGCGCCGTCAGCCAGGCCTTCAGCGCCGTGCGGGCGGCGGGGTTCAGCGGGGCCAACCGCTCCTTGCCGCCCTTGCCGCGCACGATCAGATAGGCCGGGTCGCGGCGCACGGCCTCGACCTTCAAACCCAGCAGTTCCGACACCCGCAGGCCCGAGGCGTAGGCCAGTTCGACCAGGGCGACCAGCCGCAGGCCGGCGGCCGCGTCTCGGGCTGCGGCGGCGGCCAGCAGCCGGTCGATCTCGTCTCGGCTCAGGGACCTGGGCAGGGGGCGGCCCTGTTTGGGAGCGTCCAGGCGACGCGACGGATCATCCGTCCGCCAGCCCTCGGCCAGGGCGAAACGATAGAACTGCCGCACCGACGATCGGCGTCGGGCGGCGGTGGCCGCCGACAGGCCCCGGCGCGACAGGTCGGCGAACCAGGCCTCGACCGCCTCGGCCGGGGCCTGCATCAGGCCGCCGTCCGACGACAGGGCGGCCTCGGCGTCGGCCAGATCCCGTCCATAGGCCGCCAGGGTGTGGGGCGAGGCGTCGCGCTCCACCGCCATCATCTCCAGAAAAGCTTCGATCTGGGGCGTCATGCGGCGATCGTTCCTGCGAATGGATGGCGCGAGGCCGGGCTTGGTGTAGAGGTTCCAACGATCATGTCCGCCTGCGCCGTCGCCTTCGCCGTTTCCTTCACCGTCCGTTCCGCCGGAGCCGCCGGATGAGGCGGCGCGCGAATCCGGGTCCGACCCGCACCATAGCCCTGGTCGGCCTGATGGGGGTGGGCAAATCGTCGGTGGGGCGGCGGCTGGCCCATCGGTTGAAACTGCCCTTCGCCGACGGCGATGTGGAGATCGAGGAGGCGGCGGGAATGACCGTGTCCGAAATCTTCGCCGCCTTGGGCGAGGCCGAGTTCAGGGCCGGCGAGGCGCGGGTGATCCGCCGCCTGCTGGAGGGGCCGCCCCTGGTCTTGGCCACCGGCGGCGGGGCGATGATGAACCCGGAGACCCGCGCCCTGCTGAAGGAAAGAGCCGACACGGTCTGGCTGAGGGCCGATCTGGCGGTCATCGCCGAACGGGTGGCGCGGCGCGACACCCGGCCCCTGTTGCGCGGCAAGGACCCGCTGGAGGTGCTGACGGCCTTGGCCGAGGTCCGTTATCCGATCTATGGCGAGGCCGACGTCACCGTGGACGTGGGGCAGGGGTCTCACGGCCAGGCGGTGGACGCCATTCACAAGACCCTGCGCCGACACTGGCGCACACGCCGCCGTGCGGAGACGAAAGCATGACGACCATTCCCGTCAGCGGCGGCGCCTTCGCCGCCTATCAGGTGATCGTGGGGCGCGGACTGCTGCAGCAGGCGGGCGCTCGGATCGCGCCCCTGGCCCGGGGCCGGACGGTGATCATCACTGATGAGACGGTCGAGGCCGTTCACGGCGCCGCCCTGACCGCATCCCTGGCGGCGGCGGGGGTCCAGAGCCGGATCGTCGCCGTGCCGCCGGGCGAGGGGTCGAAATCCTTCGCCCAGCTGGAGCGGGTGCTGGACCGGCTGCTGGAGATCGGCCTGGACCGCAAGGACGTGGTGATCGCCCTGGGCGGCGGGGTGGTGGGGGATTTGGCCGGTCTCGCGGCCGCGCTCTACATGCGCGGCATCGACTTCGTGCAGATTCCGACGACCCTGCTGGCCCAGGTCGACTCGTCCGTCGGCGGCAAGACGGCCATCGACACGCCGCGGGGCAAGAACCTGGTCGGCGCCTTCCATCAGCCGCGCCTGGTCCTGGCCGACATCGACGTGCTGGCGACCCTGCCGGCGCGGCAGGTGAAGTCCGGCTGGGCCGAGGTGCTGAAGCACGGGCTGATCTGCGACTCCGCCTTCTTCGACTGGCTGGCGGGCGAGGGGGCGGCCGGAGCGTCGGGCGATCCGGCGGCCCTGGAACGGGCGGTGATCCGCTCGGTCGAGATCAAGAGCGCCGTGGTCGGGGAGGACGAGAAGGAGGCGGGACGCCGCGCCCTGCTGAACCTGGGCCACACCTTCGGCCACGCCATAGAGACCGAGGTCGGGTTCGACGAAGACGCCCTGGCCCATGGGGAGGCGGTGGCGCTCGGCTGCTGCATGGCCTTGCGCTATTCGGCGCGCGAGGGACTGTGTTCGGCCGAGGACGCCGCGCGGGTCGAGGCGGTGGTCGCGGCGGCGGGCCTGCCCACGCGGCTGGATCAGGCGGGCGCCTTCGAAGCCGACCGGCTGCTGGCCCTGATGGCCGGGGACAAGAAGGCCGAGGGCGGCGCCCTGACCCTGATCCTGGCGCGCGGGATCGGCCAGGCCTTCGTCGCCAAGGGCGTGGATGCGGACAAGGTGCGCGCCTTTCTGATCGCCGAAGGGGCGACGGGCTGATGCAGATCGGCGTCGTTCCCCTGGAGGATCGGTTCGTGCGGCTGGAGCCGTTCACCGAGGGGTTGCGGGAGACGGTGAAGGCGGCGCTGGATTGCGATCCGGCCGCCTGGGAGATCATGGTCGCGCCCGCCTATGGCGCGCATTTCGACGGCTGGTGGGGCGCCGCCATCAAGGCCATGGCGGCCGGAACGCGCATCGCCTACGCCGTGCGTCGACTGTCCGACGGAGCGGTGGTCGGGACGACCAGCCTTTACGAGATCCATCCCGCCTATCGACGCTGTGAGATCGGATCGACCTTCTATCGGCCCGAGGCGCGGGGCGGGCCGGTCAATCCGGCCTGCAAGCGGCTGTTGCTGGGCCACGCCTTCGACGCCGGCGCGGTGCGGGTCGAGATCATCACCGACGCGGTCAATGCCCAGAGCCAGGCGGCGATCCGCAAACTGGGCGCCAAGGCCGAGGGCGTTCTGAGGAAGCACAAGACCACCTGGACCGGCCGGGCGCGGGATACGGCCATGTTCGCCGTGATCGACGACGACTGGCCCGAGGTGCGGGACGGGCTGGATCGAAGGCTGGCGGCGTTCGGCTAGGCGACCATCTCCGCCATCAGGGCCGCAATCAGGTCGGCGGCGGGAAGGCTGCGGGCCAGGGGCGCGCCCTGGCCGGCCCATTGGGCGCCGAAGCCGTATTCGCCGACGGCCTTGGCGGCGGCGTTCAGGGCCTTTCCGGCGTCATAGGCGACGGGATAGTCAGGGATGGCGGCCGTCGTCTGCGCCCCAAATTCGGTGAAACGATTGCGCAGGCAGCGGGCGGGTCGGCCCGATACGGCGCTGGTCATGACGGTATGACGCGCCGCGTCGCTGAACAGGGCGGCGCGATAGGCGGCGTCGGCGGCGCTTTCGTCACAGGCGACGAAGGCGGTGCCCAACTGGGCCGCAACGGCGCCCAGGTCCAGGGCGGCGCGGACGCCCCGGCCGTCCATGATCCCTCCGGCGGCGACGACCGGCAGGCCGCTGTGAAGCGCCAGCAGGCGGGTCAGGGCCAGAGTCCCCAAGCGGCCGTCGTCGGCGTCAGGATCGAACATCCCGCGATGGCCGCCCGCCTCCCATCCTTGCGCCACCACGGCGTCGACGCCCGCCGCCCTGCAAGCCAGGGCTTCATCGAGATTGGTCGCCGTGGCCAGGAGCAGGCAGCCGGCCTGTTTCAGCGCCCGGATCCGCTCTCCATCGGGCAGGCCGAAGTGGAAGCTGACCACGGCGGGGGCGTCGGCGATCAGGCGCGCCAGCATGGCGTCGTCGTCGGCGAAGCTGCGATAGGGGGCGTTCAGCGTGGCGGGGGGCGCGGCGCCGAAGGCGGCGAACGACGGCGTCAGGGCCTGAAGCCAGGCGGCCTCTGCACCTTCGTCGCGGCGGGGCGCGGCGTGGACGAACAGATTGACGTTGAAGGGGCGGTCGGTCAGGGCGCGGGTCTCGGCGATCATCCGGCCGGCCCCCGCCGCATCGGTCGCGCCGACGGCGATGGAGCCCAGCGCCCCGGCGTTCGAAACGGCCGCCGCCATGGCCGGGGTCGAGACGCCCGCCATGGGCGCCTGGACGATCGGCGCGGTCAGGCCAAGCTGTTCGATCAGGGACATGGACCGCAGCTAGGGAGCCGGGTCGGCTTCGGCAATGGGGTCAGTCGACGGCCCGGCATTCGGTCGGCTGTCGGCCTTCGACGGACCAGGTGGCCAGCACCCCCTTGCCGCGCAGTTCGACGTTGGTGGCGCGGTACCAGATGCCGTCGGCGGCGCGTTCCTGATAAAGATCCACCGCCTCGCCCGAGGAGTTGCGGACCGTGGCCATCTCGCGCGGATTGTCGAAGTCGACCGACAGCCGCTCGCCGTTGTCGCACAGATACACCGTATGGACGACCCGGTTCAGGACGCGGTCCTGGACCTCGGCGCCGGTGCGTTTGCGGGCGGTCTGGGCCTCGATGGCGCGTTCCTTGACCTCGTCGCCGGTGGTGGGAGCCTTGTCGGGGTCAGGGCCGCAGGCCGTCAGAAGGAGGACGGCGGCGAGGCCGCCGAGAGCGAAGGACGGCCGCAGAACCGGCTTGGACAAGGCGATACTCCTCACAACAGCGCCGCTTGGGGCGGCGGTCTAACGTCCGCCGCCTGCGGCCGTTCCTCTCCGTTGACGGAAGAAGGACTTGAGCAGGCTGGACGCCTCCTCGGCCAACAGACCCCACTCCGTCGCCGGACGCCAGTGGCAAGTGGGTTGCTCGAACAGACGGGGGCCGTGGAGCACGGCGCCGCCCTTGGGATCATCGGCCGCCCAGACCACGCGACCGATGCGGGCGTGGCTGATGGCGCCGGCGCACATGGCGCAGGGCTCAAGCGTCACATAGAGGGTCAGGCCGGTGAGGCGGTAGTTCTGCAGCGCCGTCGCCGCGCGTCGCATGGCCACGATCTCGGCATGGGCCGTAGGGTCGTGCGCGCAGATCGGGCCGTTGGCGCCGGTGGAAATCACCGCGTTTGAGGCGGGATCGACAAGAATTGCGCCCACAGGCACCTCTCCTGCGTCCGCCGCCGCTTGCGCTTGGTCCAGCGCCATGCGCATGAACCGCTCATCATGGTCCGCCATACGAACGACAACGACAAGAAGCCCCGCGCCCGTCAAGACGGACGGTCGCCTGGGCCCTTCAAATCCTCCGGTCCTCGCAAGAGCGGCGACGGGAAGACCCCCTTCGGCGACAAGCCGCGCAAGGCCTTTGCCGGCAAGCCGGGCGACGACCGCCCCCGCGCGGGCGCCAAACCGGCCAAGGCCGAGGCCGCCCCGGTCCGCAGCGAGCGAATCGCCAAGGCCATGGCGCGGGCGGGCATCGCCTCGCGCCGCGAGGTCGAGCGGCTGATCGGCCTGGGCAAGGTGGCGGTCAACGGCCGCATCCTGGACACGCCCGCCACCCTGGTGACGCGCGACGACGTGATCACCGTGGACGGCAAGCCGATCGGCGGGGCCCAGGCGACGCGCGTCTGGCGCTATCACAAGCCGGCCGGCCTCTTGACCAGCCACAAGGACCCGGCGGGCCGGCCGACGGTGTTCGACGCCCTGCCGGCCGGTCTGCCGCGCGTGATCTCGGTCGGGCGGCTCGATCTGGCGACCGAGGGTCTGCTGCTTCTGACCAACGACGGGGAGCTGAGCCGGGCGCTGGAACTGCCCTCGACCGCCCTGGTGCGCCAGTACCGGGCGCGGGCGCGCGGCAAGATCACCCAGGAACAGCTCGACAGGCTGAAGGAGGGCGTCGTCGTGGACGGCGTCTCCTATGGGCCCATCGAGGCCACCCTGGACAAGGCCAAGGAGTCCAAGTCCGAGGACGGCAAGGCGCCGGCCAATCTGTGGATCTCGGTCTCGATCACCGAGGGCAAGAACCGCGAGGTGCGTAAGGTGCTGGAGTCGGTCGGCCTGACGGTCAACCGGCTGATCCGTCTGGCCTATGGGCCGTTCCGGCTGGACGTCCTGCCGGTCGGGGCGGTGGAGGAGGTGGGGCCGCGCGTGATCCGCGAGCTGCTGGCTGACCATATCCGTCCCGAGAACCTGCCGACCGGCAATACGGTCGAGACGCCCGCGCCCATCCCCGGTCGCCGGATCGCCACCCCCATCGTCAAGGGGCGCTCCGGTTCGGCCATGTCGGATCCGTCGCGCAAGCCCAGCCGCGTCCGCGCCGCCGAGACGGCCCAGGCCGAGGCGGTCGAGCGCCGCGAGCGGGCGCCCAAGAAGGACGGCTGGGCCAAGGCCAAGCCCAAGTTCGAACATTCCAAGAGCTTCAAACCGCGCGAGCGCACCGCCCCCGAGGGCGAACGCCCCGCCCGCGCCGACGGCGACCGGCCCAAGCGGGTGTTCAAACCCCGCGACGCCCAGTTCATCGACGACCGCAGGAAGCCCGCAGGCCGCAGCGAGGGGGGGCGCAGCGGCGGGCCTCGCGGCGGCGGCGACCGACCGGTACGGCCACCGCGCGCGGGCGGCGGCAAGCCGGCGGGACCGTCGGGAACCAGCGGCCGTTCGCCCGGCGGCAAACCCCGTACGCCGCGCGGCTGATCCATGCGGATCGTCGCCGGAAGCCTGAAGGGCCGGGCCATCGTCGCGCCGGAGGGGCAGGGCACGCGCCCGACCTCGGACCGGGCGCGCCAGGCCCTGTTCAACGTGCTGGAGCACGCCGCCTGGAGCGAGAGCCTGAACGGCCTGCGGGTCATCGACCTGTACGCCGGATCGGGCGCCCTGGGCTTTGAGGCGATCAGCCGGGGGGCGGGCTTCTGCCTGTTCGTCGAGACCGACGACGGGGCCAGGGGCGCGATTCGCGAGAACGCCGACGCCTACGGGCTGATGGGCCGCACCCGGGTGCATCGACGCAGCGCGACCGACCTGGGCGTCCGTCCCGGCTCGGACGGCGAGGCCTTCGACCTGGCCTTCCTGGACCCGCCCTACGGCAAGGGGCTGGGGGAACAGACCCTTGTGCGGCTGCTGGAGGGGAACTGGCTGAAGCCCGGCGCCCTGGTGGTGTTCGAGCGCGGCTCGGACGAGCCCGAGATCGACACCCCCGGCTATGACCGGCTGGACGCGCGGGACTATGGGGCGGCGCGGGTGCTGTTCCTGAAGGTCGCCCCCGCCGCCTGACGGGGAAAGTGCACTCCGAATTCTTTTAGTGCACTTTCGTGCAGATTTTTGAGAATGGGTCGCAGAACGCTCAGTCCTCGGGCGGCGGTCCCAGCAGGGCCTCGTCCTCCTCGTCGATCTCGCGCCGCATCCCTTCGAGCGAGGCGGCCACCTCTTCGTGGCTCATGCCCCTGAAGAAGTCGGCGTCGAAGGCGCGGGCCTCGCGGGTCAGGTCGTCGGCCAGGGCGCGCCAGCGCCGGGCGTCCGACGCGCGGCCGCCCTCCACCGCCTCGATGAACCGCAGGCGGGCGGTACGCGCTAGCTCGTCCAGGTCGATGTCCTCATACAGGGACAGGTCGATCTCGCCGGGCGGCGGCTCCACCTGATCGCTGCGCCGCCAGCCGTATTTGCGGGCGCGACGGCGAAAGGCCGACAGACCGAGGTCATGACGCCGACATACGGCCTCGGCGCTGAGACCCGACAGATAGTCGGCGCGGGCCTGGGCCCAGATGCGGGATTCACGGATGCGATAGGGCGGGGTCATGGCCGTATCCGTAAAACGACGGTACGTCAGAGTCGGACGTGGAGCGAGCCCCCCTCCGTCGGCTTTCGCCGACACCTCCCCCAAGGGGGAGGAATGCGACCGTGATGACCGAAATCCTCCCCCTCTGGGGGAGGTGTCGGCGCAGCCGACGGAGGGGGTCAGGCTAGGCTTTGAGCCGCAGCCCGATCTCCTCCAGCACCCCAGCCAGGTCCGTCAGCACATCGCGCGCCGGTATACGCAGCACGGCGACGCCCCTCCGGTTCAGCCAGTCGGTTCGGCGAGCATCATGCCTGGCCTGATCGGGCGTGTCATGGCTGGAGCCGTCGATCTCGACCGCCAGCCGGGCCGCGTCGCAGTAGAAGTCGAGGATATAGGGGCCGATCGGATGCTGACGCCGGAACCGCGCCCCGCACAGCCCCCGTTTTCGCAGCGCCTGCCACAGCAAGACTTCGGGCAGGGTCAGGTTACGGCGGAGTTCGCGCGCACGAGCCTGGGTTTTGCGGGGCGCATCCATAAGGGGAATGTGCGTAGAGACCCGGTGCGCGGCAAGCCCCCTCCACCGCTTCGCGGTCCCCCTCCCCCAAGGGGGGAGGAATGCGACAGTGACGACGACCGAAATCCTCCCCCCTTGGGGGAGGTGTCGGCGCAGCCGACAGAGGGGGCGTGTCAGGCGCGGCCCAGCCTCTGGATCAGTCCCCGCGCCCCCGCCGTCACCTCGGCCCAGGTGACCTCGAACCCGGCGTCGTCGCCGAAATAGGGATCGGCGACGGCCTGGCCCTCGCGGCCGGGGACATGGTCGAGCAGCAGGCTGAGCTCGGCGACGGCGCCCCCTTCGTCGTCTCTGGGGGCGATACGGCGCAGATCAGCCAGGTTGTCGTGGTCCAGGGCGATGAGGTGGGTGAAGCGGCGGAAGTCCGCCGGCGTCACCTGCCGGCCCTGATAGCCGGAGATGTCGATCCCATATTTGCGCGCCACGGCCTGGGCGCGCGGATCGGGCGGATGGCCGACATGCCAGTTCCCCGTGCCGGCGGAGTCGACGATCAGGTCGAGACGCAGGCGCTCAGCCTCGGCGCGGAGGGCGGCCTCGGCGAGGGGGGAGCGACAGATGTTGCCGAGGCAGACGAAGAGGACGGAGGTCATGGAGGATCTTAGCGGATGGGGTTGCGTCAGGTTAGGCCGCCGTTCCCCCACTCGTCATCCTCGCCCTTGTGGCGAGGATCCAGACTCCCGGTGTGTCCGCAGGGTGCGCGGGCGTCTAGGTCGGGCGTATGGATCCTCGGGACAAGCCCGAGGATGACGGTTTAGGGAACGGTGGGCGGGCGCCGGTGAGGCGTTCACCGCCGCCCGAACAGCTTCTCCAGATCGTGCAGCTTCAGCTCCACATAGGTCGGGCGCCCGTGGTTGCACTGGCCCGAATGCGGGGTGGCTTCCATCTGGCGGAGCAGGGCGTTCATTTCGGGGGCGGTGAGGATGCGGCCGGAGCGGACGCTGCCGTGGCAGGCCATGGTTCCGCAGACCTCGGCCATCCGCTCCTTCAGCGTAAGGGCGGCGCCATGTTCGGCCAGGTCGTCGGCGATGTCGCGGATCAGCCCTTGCACGTCGGTGTCGCCCAGCAGGGCCGGGGTTTCGCGCACCAGGACGGCGCCGGCGCCGAAGGCCTCGACGATCAGGCCCATCTCGGCCAGTTCCTCGGCGCGGGCGGCGACGCGCTCGGCCTCGGCCGGGTCAAGCTCGACCACCTCGGGCGTCAACAGGGCCTGGCGGGTCACGGCCCCCTCGGCCATCTGGGCCTTCATCCGCTCATAGACCAGCCGCTCGTGGGCGGCGTGCTGATCGACGATGACCAGGCCGTCGCGGGTCTGGGCCACGATATAGTTGGCATGCAGCTGACCCCGGGCGGCGCCCAGCGGCAGGTCGATGTCGGAAGGGGGAGGGGCGAGTGGCTGGGGGGCAGTGGCGAGTGGCGAGTGGCGAGTGGCGAGTTCGCCGTATGAGGCGCCGTCCCAGCCGGGTTCGACGCGGGCGCTGCGTTCGTGGAGGCCAGGCAGGACTTGCGCCGCGGCGGCGGGCTGGGACCAGCCTGTCCACCCGGACCAGCCCTCGCCACTCGCCACTCGCCACTCGCCACTCTGCGTCACGCCCGTGTGCGGCCTGAACCCGCTCAGGGCATCCGCCGCCACGGTCGTGGAGGCCCGGTGGCCGGCGGCGTGCAGCGCGTGACGCAGGGCGCCGACGATCAGGCCGCGCACCAGGGCCGGGTCGCGGAACCGGACCTCGGCCTTGGCAGGGTGGACGTTGACGTCCACGTACAGGGGGTCGATGTCGATGAAGAGGGCGGCGGCCGGGTGCCGGTCGCGCGCCAGGAAGTCGGCATAGGCGCCGCGCAGGGCCCCTTGCAGCAGCCGGTCCTTCACCGGGCGGCCGTTGACGAACAGATACTGATGCGCCGCATTGCCGCGCGAATAGGTGGGCAGGCCCGCATAGCCCGACAGGCGGACCCCGTCCCGCTCCTGGTCGATCAAGAGGGCGTTGGCCTCGAAGTCGCGACCCAGGAGGGCCGACAGCCGCTTCAGCCGGCCCTCGTCGCCGGGATGTTCGGCGGGCAGGCGAAGGGCGACCTTGCCGTCCAGCGACAGGGTGAAGGCGACGGCCTCGTGCGCCATGGCCTGGCGCTTGATCTCTTCGGAAATGGCCATGGCCTCGGCCCGTTCGGACTTCATGAATTTGAGCCGGGCGGGGGTGGCGTAGAAGAGGTCGCGCACCTCGACCCGCGCGCCGTGCGGGCCGGGGA
>NZ_JBWKZJ010000037.1:0-30941 GCF_059424365.1 Brevundimonas sp. GW456-12-10-14-LB3 | reverse complement strand
GTCGTCATCGGCTGGTCTTGTCGCGCAATCGTGGCGGAAAGCCAACCGGGGCGCTCATTTGGACTGGTCCAACTGGATCGGGCGCGTCATTAGGATTAAGGAGACGAAACGGCGCTATGTCGGTTTCCGTTCATACGGGGCATCGGTCGTAGTCGTGGGGGCGGCATGGACGCTGACGAACGCTGGATCGCGAGACATGAGGCCCTGACCCGGCTGGGGGTCAAGGCCCAGACCCTGTACGCCTATGTCAGTCGGGGACGGATCGCCGCCCGTCCCGACCCCGCCGACCCCCGCAGAAGCCTGTACGCCGCCGCCGACGTGGCCCGGCTGTGCGGCGACGGGGCCGAAGGCGAGACCGAGGTGCGGACGCCGGTCGTGGGGGCGGCGGCGCGCGGCGAGGCCGACATTCAATCCTCCGTAGGCCTGATCGCCGAGGGCCGGCTGTTCTATCGCGGTCTGGACGCGGTGCAGCTGGCCGAGACGGCGACCGTCGAGGCGGCGGCCCGCCTGCTGTGGGACGTGCGGGACGGGGACCCCTTCGTCGGACTGAAGCCGCGTATCGATCCGATCGTCGGCGGTTCGACACAGAGGCGGGTTCTGGCCGTGCTGGGCCGTCGCGCGATCGAGGACCGCTCCCTGCGCAGTCACGACCCGGCGGGACTGAAACAGGAGGCGGCCTCGCTGCTGAACGAGGTGGTGGACAGCGTCTCCGGCCCCGGCCCGCGCCTGTATCTGCACCAGCGTCTGGCGCGCGGCTTCAAGGCGTTCGAACGCGACAGCCATCTGATCCGCCGCGCCCTGGTGCTGGGGGCCGACTGCGGTCTGGACGAGGCGGTGCTGGCGACGCGGGCGGCGGCCTTCGGCGGCGCGCCCCTGGCCGGGGCGGTCCTGGCCGGGATCACCACCCTGAGCGGGGCCCCTCTGGGCGAACTGGGCGAGGTCGTGGCCTATGTGGGGGAGGCGCGGCGCGATCCGTCGGGCGCGGCGCGACGCTGGCTGGCCCTGAAGGGCGGGGTGCCGGGCTTCGAGGAGACGGCGGCCTTCGGCCGGGTCGATCCGCGGACGCGGGCGCTGTTGGAGGCGGCGGGGCTTCCGGCCGATCTCCAGGCCCTGCTCGCCGAGGGCGAGGCGGCGGCGGGCCGGCCGGCCGGCTTCCATCTGGCCCTGGCCCTGATCGCGCGACGGCTGGACCTGGGGCCGACGGGAGCGGGCGACTTGCTGCTGCTGGGGCGGCTGGTCGGCCTTTTGGCCCATGCTGTGGATCAGGCGACGGACGGCTCGCCTATCCGGGCGCGATTGCGCTATGTGGGGCCCGAGCCGGGCGCGCACTGACCTCCGGCCTGTGACGGGGACTTCATGTCGGACTGGCTTGCGGCGATCATTCTCGGCCTGGTCGAAGGACTGACCGAGTTCATTCCGGTGTCCTCCACCGGGCACATGCTGCTGCTGGGCCATTTCATGGGCTTCCAGAGCGCGGGCAAGACGTTCGAGATCGTCATCCAGCTGGGGGCGCTGCTGGCCATTATCAGCGTCTATTTCAAACGGCTGTGGACCCTGGCGACGCGCTGGCCCTTCGATCCGGAGGCCCGGCGGTTCCTGATCGGCCTGCTGCTGGCCTTCGCCCCGGCGGTGGTGATCGGCTTCCTGGCCTACGACTTCATCAAAGACGTGCTGTTCGAAACGCCCCAGGTGATCTGCGTCGCCCTGATCGTCGGCGGGGTGATCCTGTTGGCCCTGGACCGGATGGACAAGCGGCCCCAGTGGCTGGACGCCAGCCAGTATCCGATGCGGGTCTATTTTCTGATCGGCCTGTTCCAGTGCCTGGCCATGATCCCCGGCGTGTCGCGATCCGGCGCCACCATCGCCGGCGGCCTGTTGCTGAAGACCGACAAGCGGTCGGCGGCCGAGTTCAGCTTCTTTCTGGCCCTGCCCACCATGGGGGCGGCGGTGGCCTATGACCTGCTGAAGAACCACAAGACGCTCGATTTCAGCGACGTCGGCCTGATCGTGGTGGGCTTCGTGGTGGCCTTCCTGACGGCCCTGGTGGTGGTGCGCTTCCTGCTGGACTTCGTCTCCAAGCACGGCTTTGGCCCCTTCGCCTGGTGGCGGATCGTGGTCGGGGTGGTCGGTCTGGCCCTGTTGCAGGCGGGGTTCTGAGGCCCCGGCTGGCGATTTTCGCGTTCACCATCTAAGGGGCGGGCATGAGCACGCTTCTTTACGGCCGACCGCCGGTCGTCTTCGATCCGCCCAGCACCGGCGCCGGCGCCGCGATCCAAGTCTCGCCCCTGATCCCCGGCTCGACCGCCCTGGAGGCTGTGAGCGAAGGCTCGGTCGACGAGATCATGATCTACGCCCCGCCCGGCGTGCTGGAGCGGCGCTACACCCTGGCCCTGGCGCTGAGGGCGCTGAAGGTCGGGGGGCGGCTGGACGTCATGGCCTTGAAGGACAAGGGCGGGTCGCGGCTGAAGAAGGAGCTGACCGGCTTCGGCGTCGAGGTGGGCGAGACGGCCAAGGCGCACCATCGCCGCTGCGTCGTGATCAGGCCCGAGGCGATGACGGATATCGACTCGGCCATAGCCGAGGGGGCGGCGCGGATCGTGCCGGGGCTGGAGGCCTGGTCCCAGCCGGGGATCTTCGCCTGGGACCGGATCGACGCGGGCTCGGCCCTGTTGGCGCAACACCTGCCGGCGCTGAAGGGGGCGGGCGCCGACCTGGGCTGCGGCTATGGGGCGCTGGCGACGGTGGTCCTGCGGTCGCCGGGGGTGACGGGCCTGCGGCTGATCGACCTGGACCGCCGGGCCGTCGAGGCGGCGCGGAAGAATGTCGAAGACCCACGGGCGAGCTTTGAATGGGCCGATGTGCGGACCCTGCCCGCCGGAGGCGACCTGAATTTCGTCGTCAGCAATCCGCCCTTCCACGACGGCGGGGCCGAGGATCGACGGCTGGGCCAGGCCTTTATCCGCAAGGCGGCGGAACTGCTGAAGAAGGGCGGGACAGCCTGGATCGTGGCGAACCGGCACCTGCCCTATGAGGCCGAGCTGAACGCCGCCTTCGGCCGGGTGCGACTGGTCGCCGACGAGGGCGGGTACAAGCTGTTCGAGGCGGTGAAGTGAGGCGCTCTTCTCTGAGCCGTCATCCTCGCCCTTGTGGCGAGGATCCAGACTCCCGGTGTTCGACGAGAGTGCTGTCTGCCGACGCACCGGGAGTCTGGATCCTAGGGACAAGCCCTAGGATGACGGGCGTCGGGGGTGCGACATGACCAAGACCCCCACGTCGCGCGTCGATCGACTGCTCGGCTCGATGGGCTACGGGTCGCGGGCCGAGATGGCGCGGATGGCCAAGGCGGGCGGGATCCTGCTGGACGGCGCGGACCTTACCGACGTGTCGAGGCGGATCGCCGTGACGCCGGACCTGCCGAGCCGCATGGAGATCGACGGGGAGCCGCTGGATCCGGTGCAGGGTCTGGTGATCCTGCTGAACAAGCCGCTGGGCATGACCTGTTCCCATAAGGAAGAGGGCGCGTTGGTCTATGATATCCTGCCGGGCCGGTGGCGGCGGCGCGATCCGGCCATCTCGACCATCGGACGGCTGGACAAGCAGACCAGCGGCCTGTTGCTGCTGACCGACGACGGCGACCTGCTGCACCGGGTGATCAGTCCCAAACGCCATGTGGCCAAGGTCTATCGCGCCGGACTGGCGCGGCCGCTGACGGGGACGGAAGGGGCGCTGTTCGCCTCCGGCGAACTGGTGCTGGAGGGGGATGACAAGCCCCTGGCGCCGGCGATGCTGGAGGTGGTGTCCCCGACCGAGGCCCTGTTGACGGTGACGGAGGGCCGCTATCACCAGGTGCGGCGCATGTTCGCCGCCGTCAGCAACCATGTGGAGACCCTGCGCCGGGAGCGGCTGGGCGGGCTGGTTCTGCCGGAGGATCTGGCGCCGGGGGCGTGGCGGCTGCTGACGCCGGAGGAGATCGCGTCGATCTTCGTCTGAGCCGAGATCGTGGACATTTGACGCCAGATGGCTATCTTGATGGCCATGTCCAGCTATTCCGTCGCCGAAGCCAAGAACAACCTGCCCAAGCTGCTGGATCGCATGCTGGCGGGCGAGGCCGTGACCATCACACGGCGCGGCGTGCCTGTGGCGCGACTGGAGCCGGCGCAGGAGGTCGAGCCGACGTCAGGGCCGATGGACATGGACTGGCTGAAACGTGTGCGGATCAAGTCTGAAGCCGAGATGGACTCCGTAACCCTCTTGCGCCGGATGCGGAACGAAGAGATTTGACCGTCTATCTGGACACCAGCGTCCTGATGTCCCTGTTTCAGACCGACAAGCACACTGAGCGGGCGTCGGTCTGGATCGCGGGTGTCGATGCCTTCGTCATGAGCAGTTGGGCTCTCACAGAGTTTTCCTCCGCCTTGGCGGTGAAGACTCGTATGCGCAATCTGCGCGACAGGGATCGGCGCGAGTTCGAACTGCAACTGGACCAATGGTTGAGAGGCAGGGTCGTCCTTTCTGTGGTTGACGGTGACATGGTGGAAGCGCGGCGCCTGGTGACAAACGACGTGAGATTGCGCGCTCCCGATGCGCTTCATCTCGCGCTGGCGGCGAGGCATGGCTGCAGCCTGGCGACTCTTGACGAGGACATGGCCACGGTCGCCACCGACATAGGGCTGACGGTGATTGTCCCATGACGATCAAGATCAAGATCTGCGGCCTGACGACGCCCGACACCCTGGACGCCGCCCTGGACGGCGGGGCGGACTTCGTGGGGGCGGTGGTGTTTCCCAAGAGCCCGCGCCATCTGGCGCCGGAAGCCGCCGCCGACCTGTTCGAGCGGGCGCGGGGGCGGGCGAAGATCGTGGCGGTGACGGCCGATCCGGACGACGCCCTGCTGGAAGAGATCGCGCGGACGCTGAGGCCGGACTTCATCCAGCTGCACGGGGCGGAGAGCCCGGCGCGGGCGGAAGCCGTGCGGGCCCTGACCGGGGCGGGGGTGATCAAGGCCCTGCCGATCCGCCATGGCGACGACTTCGCCGCCGCCGACGAATGGGATTATCACGCCGATCATCTGATGTTCGACGCCAAGCCGCCGGAGGGGTCGGTCCTGCCGGGCGGGGTGGGGCATAGTTTCGACTGGACCCTGCTGGCGGATCGGGCCTTCCGTCATCCGTGGTTCCTGGCGGGGGGGCTAAATCCCGACAATGTGGCCGAGGCGCTGCGGATCGCCGGGGCGCCGATGCTGGACGTCTCCTCTGGCGTCGAAAGCGCGCCGGGTGTTAAGGACGCCGACCGGATCGCGGCCTTCATCCAAAACGCGCGCCGGTCGTAATTACGACGCCTCTCCGCGTGAAAGTCGAAACCGTGAACGCTCAAACGCCCATCCAAGCTCCTGATCCCGCCCAGCCGCTGTCCAACGCCTATGCCTGGCCGGACGCGCAGGGACGGTTCGGGCCTTACGGGGGGCAGTTCGTGGCCGAGACCCTGATGCCGCTGATCCATGAGCTGGATGCGGCCTATAAGGCGGCCAAGGCGGACCCCAGTTTCCAGGCCGAACTGGACGGCTATCTGACCCACTATGTGGGTCGCGAGAGCCCGCTGTATTTCGCCGAGCGGCTGACCGAACATTTCGGCGGGGCCAAGATCTGGCTGAAGCGCGAGGATCTGAACCACACCGGCGCGCACAAGATCAACAACTGTATGGGCCAGATTCTGCTGGCCCGGCGCATGGGCAAGACCCGGATCATCGCCGAGACCGGCGCCGGCCAGCACGGCGTGGCCTCGGCCACCGTATCGGCGCGGTTCGGCCTGCCATGCACCGTCTATATGGGGGCGGTGGACGTGGAGCGGCAGCAGCCGAACGTCTTCCGCATGCGTCTGTTGGGGGCCGAGGTCTTCCCCGTCACCGCCGGCGCCGCGACCCTCAAAGACGCGATGAACGAGGCGATGCGCGACTGGGTGACCAACGTCTCGGACACCTATTACATCATCGGCACGGCGGCGGGTCCGCACCCCTATCCGGCCATGGTGCGCGATTTCCAGTCGGTGATCGGCAAGGAGATCAAGACCCAGTCGATGGCCCGGATGGGCAAGCTGCCGGACGCCGTCGTGGCCTGTATCGGCGGCGGATCGAACGCCATCGGCGCCTTTCACCCCTTCATCGACGATGCGGCCGTGCGGCTGATCGGGGTCGAGGCGGCGGGCCACGGGCTGGACACGCCGGACCATGCGGCCTCGCTGAAGGGCGGGCGGTCGGGGGTGCTGCACGGCAACCGGACCTATCTGTTGCAGGACGAGGACGGCAACATCGTCGAGGGCCATTCGATCTCGGCCGGGCTGGACTATCCCGGCATCGGGCCGGAGCACGCCTGGCTGCACGACATCGGCCGGGCCGAATATCGCTCGGCGACGGACAATGAGGCGCTGGAGGCCTTCCAGCTGTGCTCGAAGCTGGAAGGCATCATCCCGGCCCTGGAACCGGCCCACGCCCTGGCGCGGACCGGCGAAGTGGCGCGCGAAGTCGGCAAGGGCGGCGATGTCGTCCTGCTGATGTCGGGCCGGGGCGACAAGGACATCTTCCAGGTCGCCCGTCATCTGGGAGTGGAATTGTGATCCGCAGCCTGTCGGTGATCGCCGCCGCCCTGAGCCTTTCGACGGCCGTTCAGGCCCAGACGCCGGTTGAGGTTAAACCCGCCGATGTCGCCCTGCTGCCGGGCGCGCAGCTTTCGCCCGATTGCGGCGGTCTGAACAATCTGGCCGGCCGGGCCTGGTGCGTCACCGCGCCCCTGGGTCAGGTCGGCGCCCTGGCCGAGGCCTATATCGCCGATCTGGAGACCAAGGGCTGGCTGGCGGCGGGCGGCGACGAAAACCGCGTCGTCCTGATCAAGCGTCGCGAGGGCGGCGGTTGCGACGGTATGCAGATGGTCGCCTTCTACGACACGTCCAAGGTCGCCGTCGCCGAACTGCCCGCCTATCTGGGCTTCGCCACCATTCCGGGCGACGTGTGCGGGCAGGCCGCCGCCGCCGAGAAGCCTGCTTCGGACGCATCGACCCAATGACCACCGCCCGTATCGACGCCTGTTTCGCCGCACTGAAGGCCGAGGGCCGTTCGGCCTTTATCCCCTATGTGATGGGGGGCGATCCGTCGCGCGAGGCGGCGCTCGCGATCCTGAAGGGGCTGCCTGCCGCCGGGGCCGACATCATCGAACTGGGCTTTCCGTTCAGCGACCCGATGGCCGAGGGGCCGCCGATCCAGCGGGCCGCCATTCGCGGATTGAAGGCGGGTTTCGGCCTGCGCTCGACGATGGATCTGGCGCGCGAGTTCCGTAAGGGCGACGACGTCACGCCCATCGTGCTGATGGGCTATCTGAACCCGATCGAAAGCCTGGGCTATGACGCCTTCGCCGCCTATGCGGCCGAGTGCGGCATCGACGGGCTGATCGTGGTGGACTGTCCGCCGGAAGAGGCCGGGCCGCTGATCGAGGCGCTGGACAAGGTCTCGATCTCGCTGATCCGCCTGGCGACCCCGACCTCGGACGACGAACGGCTGAAGATCGTGGTCCAGGGCACTTCGGGCTTCGTCTATTATGTCGCCGTCGCGGGCGTGACCGGCGTCAAGGAGGCGAACGCCGACGTCGTGGCGCCGGCGGTGGAGCGGGTGCGCAAGGCCTCGGGCTTGCCGGTCGCGGTCGGCTTCGGGGTCAAGACGCCGGAGCGGGCGGCCGAGATCGCCCGCGTCGCCGATGCGGTTGTGGTCGGGTCAGCCCTGGTGGACGAGGTGGCCGCCGCTCTGGAGGCCAATGAGCCTGCCGCGCCGCGGGTGCTGGCCCGGGTCAAGGCGCTGGGCGACGCGGTTCGATCGGTGACTAGTGCTTCCGCGGCGGAAACCGTCTAAGAGCCCGCCCATGGTCGACAAGAACAAACCTCAGGAAAAGCGCGGCGGCTGGCTGAGCCGTTTCGCGCCCGGCGTCCGCAAGATCGTGTCGCGCCGCGACACCCCCGACAATCTGTGGGTCAAGGACCCCGATACGGGCGAGATGCTGTACCGCTCGGACCTGGAGGCCGCCCTGTGGGTGACGCCGTCGGGCCGCCATATGCGGATCGATGCGCCGACGCGGCTGAAGGCCACCTTCGACGGCGGCGTCTATGAGACGATCGAAACGCCGGACGTGCCTGAGGATCCGCTGAAGTTCTCGGACGGCAAGTCCTACAAGGACCGGCTGAACGCCGCGCGCAAGGCGGCGGGGCGCAAGGACACCATGGCCATCGGCTGGGGTTCGGTCGGCGGCCAGAAGGCGGTGGTGATCGTTCAGGACTTCACCTTCATGGGCGGGTCGCTGGGCATGGCCGCGGGCGAAGCCTTCATCAAGGCGGCGCGCGAGGCCGTGACGCGTGAGGTTCCGCTGGTCTGTTTCACCGCCGCCGGCGGGGCGCGGATGCAGGAGGGCGCCCTGTCGCTGATGCAGATGGCGCGCACCACCCTGGCCATCGAAGAGCTGAAGTCGGCGAAACTGCCCTATGTGGTGGTGCTGACCGACCCGACCACGGGCGGGGTGACCGCCTCCTACGCCATGCTGGGCGATGTCCATCTGGCCGAGCCGGGCGCCTTGATCGGCTTCGCCGGTCCGCGCGTGATCGAGGCCACCATCCGCGAGAAACTGCCGCCGGGCTTCCAGCGCGCCGAATATCTGCAGGAGAAGGGCATGGTCGACCGGGTCGTGACCCGCGCCGATCTGCCCCGCGTCCTGGGCCGGATCCTGTCCATGCTGATGGGCGGAAACCGCCTGGCGGCCTGACGGCCTTGGACCCCATCTCCGAGCGGCTGCGCGCCCGACATCCGCAGCGGATTGATCTGTCGCTGGACCGGATGCGCGCCCTGTGCGCCGCCCTGGGCGATCCGCAGCATCGGTTGCCGCCGGTGGTCCATGTGGCGGGGACGAACGGCAAGGGATCGACCGTGGCCCTGATCCGGGCCATCGCCGAGGCGGCGGGGCTGAAGGTCCATGCCTATACTTCGCCCCATCTGGTGCGGTTCAACGAGCGGATCCGGCTGGCGGGGCGGTTGATCGAGGACGATCATCTCAACGCCATCCTCGACCGGATCGAAGCCATGTCCGGCGAGGCCACGGTGTTCGAGAGCACCACCGCCGCCGCCTTCCTGGCCATGGCCGAGACAACGGCCGATCTGGCGGTGATCGAGGTCGGCCTGGGCGGGGTGCTGGACGCCACCAATGTGATCGAACGGCCGCTGCTGAGCGTGATCACCCCGGTCGACTATGATCATGCCGAGTTTCTGGGCACGGACCTGGCCGGGATCGCCTCGGAAAAGGCCGGGGTGTTGAAGGCGGGGGCGCCGGGCGTGATCGGGCGCCAGCGTGAGGAGGCGTTCAAGGCCATCGAACGCCGGGCCGCCGACGTCCGTGCGCGGCTGACGGTGCTGGGGGTGGATTTCGACGCCTGGGCCGAGCGGGGCGGCATGGCCTTCCAGACGGCGGACCTGTTCATGGACCTGCCGGCGCCCCCCCTGGCGGGCGCGCACCAGATCGACAATGCGGCCGTGGCCATAGCCGCCGCCCTGGAGCTGGATCTGCCGGAAAGCGCGATCATCGAAGGGCTGAAGGCCGTGCGGTGGCCGGCGCGGCTGCAGCGGATCTCGACCGGACCCTATGGGCAGGCGGCCAAGGCGGCGGAGGCGGAGCTGTGGCTGGACGGGGGGCACAATCCCCATGCCGGACGGGCGCTGGCGGCTTTTCTCGCCGAGCGTCAGGCGCGGGCGCCGCGCCCCCTGGCCCTGATCTGCGGCATGCTGGGCAATAAGGACGCCGGCGGCTTCTTCGCGGCGCTGAAGGACAGCCAGGCCACGGTCTTCACCGTCGGCTTCGACGGGGCGGCGGCCGAGCCCGCGGCCCTGGCGGCCGTGGCGCGCGGCCATGGTCTGGCGGCGACCCCGGCGGGCTCGGTCGGCGAGGCCCTGGACCTGGCCTTGCGGTTCGGCGCGGGCCGGGTGGCGATCTGCGGGTCTCTGTATCTGGCGGGCGAGGTGCTGGGCGCCAGCCCGGAGACCTGGCCCGTTTAGCGGGTCATCCAGGGCTTGGACTTGCCCGCCGCGATGCGGGCGGCCTGTTCGCGCTGGAAACGTCCGCCCCGCGGCGGCTTGGGCCGAGCCTCCAGCTTGGCGTTCTTCAGGCGCAGGGCCTTCTGAACCGGGGTTTCGCCGCGGATGTCGTCCGGGGTGTCGTCGGGCGGGGGTTCGTCGCTCATAGGCGGCCTTCTAGCAAAAACGCCCGCCGGTCGGAACCGGCGGGCGTTCGATCCTGTCGGACAGGCGGAAGGATCAGGCGTCGGCCTTGACGCCGGCCTCGGCCAGCCATTCGACGATCTTGCCCTTGGGCATGGCGCCGACCTTCATCGAGGTCATCTGACCGTCCTTGAACAGCATCAGGGTGGGGATGCCCTTCACGCCCAGTTTGGACGGGGTCAGGGGGCTGTCGTCGATGTTGATCTTGGCCACGGTGACCTGGCCGCCCAGTTCGTCGGCGATCTGTTCCAAAGCCGGGCCGATCTGTTTGCAGGGGCCGCACCATTCGGCCCAGAAGTCCACCAGAACGGGGGTGGAGGATTTCAGGACGTCGGCGTCGAAGCTTTCGTCGGTGACTTTGACTGTCGCCATAAATGGCTCCTTGGGCGCTGACGCTCGGCGCTAGGGCCTTGCCGCTCGCGCGCAAATTGGGTTGGCCGGATCCGTCCGGGTTCGGCCGCAGATGTGGGAGCGAATCGCGGGCAATTCAACTCCCGCCGTCGCTCCCTCTCTCCGTCCGTCATCCTCGGGCTTGACCCGTGGATCGGATGTTCCGCCGCTCGTGCGAAGACGGCGACGCACAGCCCGATCGACGCCCGGTCCTCGGGTCAAGCCCGAGGATGACGGGGGTTAGGGCGCGAGCGCCGCGTCCAACATCGCCTGCGGGATCGGCATCAGCTTGGGTCCGTCGGTCCAGACCAGGGCGGCCTCGACCGGGCGGTCGGGGTAGAGGCGTTCTAGCACGGCGACATAGACGGCGGCCTGAAGCACATAGGCGGGATCGACCCGGTCCAGGGCGTCAGGGGCGGGGCGGTTGGTCTTGTAGTCGATGACCAGGACCCGGTCGGGCGTGACCACCAGTCGGTCGATCCGGCCGTTGATCGCCACGTTCGCTAGGCCGGCCGGGGGGCCGGCCAGGGCGCCGGTCAGGGCCACCTCGGCGCGGGAGCCGGGGCCGAAGACGGGGGCGAAGCGGGCGTCGTCCAGCACGGAGAAGGCGGCGGCGATCATCTCGGCGCGCTGGGCCTCGTCCAGATCGGTCTCGCGCGCCAGAAGGCGCCGTGCGGCGTCGGGGCGGTCGGCGGGCGCGATCTCGGGCAGGCGCTCCAGCAGCCGGTGGATCAGGTCGCCGCGACGGAACCGGCCCAGCGCGGCGCCGCCAGCCGCGCTGCGGGCCAGGGGCGAGGGGGCGGGGATACGGACCTGGCCCTCCATCCGCGACGGGGAGGCGAAGCGGGCGGCGGCGTCGAGCGGGGGCAGGACTGCGGCCCAGGCGGGCAGGGCGTCGGCGGAGGCGGTCGCGGCGGCCTGCGTCGGGCGGCGTTCGGGATCGACGCCGAAGCGGCGAACGCCGTTCTCGACCTCGCGCACCTGATCCCCCAGCCGGTCGAAGGTCTCCTCGATCACCGACCACCAGCTGCCGGGCTCGGCGCCCCGGCTGGAGGCGCGGCCCATGACGATGACGCGGTCCCGTGCGCGGGTCAGGGCTACATAGAGCAGGCGCAGGGTCTCGTCGTCGGTGCGGGCCTGACGCGCGGCGCGGGCGTCGGCCGAGGCGGGGCAGTCGTCCTTGGCCGAGCCGGGCGCCATCAGCCAGGCCTCGCCTTCGCCTTCGGGCGTGACGGCAGGCATCAGGGACGGGCCCTGGGCCTTCGCCTTCATGGTGGTGTCGGGCAGGATGACGATGGGCGCCTCCAGCCCCTTGGCGCCGTGGACGGTCATGACGCGGACCTCGCCGCGCGCCCCCTCAAGTTCGCGCTTCACCTCGACGTCGGCGGCCTCGAGCTGGGCCAGGCAGGATTCAAGGTCTATCGCGCCGCGGTTCTCGGCCGCCAGCACCTGGTTCAGGGTCTCGTCTATGGCTTCCTCGGCCTCGCGGCCCAGCCGGGCCAGGACGCGGGCGCGGCCGGAGCGGCCGGTGTCGTCCACGCGGTTCAGGGCCTGGGAGAAGAAGGCGAACGGGTCGCCGCCGCGCGCGGCTATGGCGGCCTGGAGCGCATCTCGCGCGCGGGTCCATTCCGGGCGTTCGTGCGCCCGGTCGCGCAGGTCGCGCCACAGCTGGCCGCCCTTCCGGTTCTCGCGCCCGGCGAGGGCGTAGAGGCCCTCTTCGTCCACGTCGCACAGGGGGCTGCGCAGCACCTCGGCCAGGGACAGGTCGTCGTCGGGGAAGAGGGCGAAGCGGGCCAGGGAGATCAGGTCGTCGAAGACGATATGGCTGGACAGTTTCAGCCGGTCGGCGCCGGCGACGGGGACGCCCTCGGTCTTAAGCGCGCGGATGATTTCTTCAAAGGTGGCGTCGCGGCGGCGGACCAGGACGATGTAGTCGCCATAGCCGGCGGGGCGCAGGTCGCGGGTGCGGCTGTCGAAGACGGCCAGGCCGCTCTCGACCTGACGGCGGATCTCGCGGGCCAGGTCGCGGGCCAGGCGTTTCCTGGCGCTGCCGGCGCTCTCCTGATCGACCGGATCGTCCCAGGCGTCGGTCTCGGGCGCGGGCTCGTCGAGGAACAGGGGCCACAGGTCGACGGCGCCGTGCTGGCCGATGCGGGCGGGGATATGGCGGGCGATGTCGCCCTGGGGGCCGGTCAGGGCGCGGGTGCGGTCGGGATCGGCGAAGACGGCGTCGACGAAGGCCAGCACCTCCTCGGTCGAGCGGTAGGAGGTGTTCAGCTCCGGCCCGGCGAAGGGCTCGCCGGCGCCCTCGGCCAGGGCCAGGAAGTCGGCCCGCTCCTGACGCAGCCGTTCCGGCCGGGCGCCCTGGAAGGAGTAGATCGACTGTTTCTCGTCGCCGACGGCGAAGACGGTGCGGCCCGACGTCTGGCCTGAGTAGAACTCTCCGGTCAGGGCGCGGACGATGGCCCACTGGTCGGGGGCGGTGTCCTGGGCCTCGTCGATCAGGACGTGATCGACCCCGCCGTCCAGCTTGTACAGCACCCAGGCGGCGGCCCCGCTGCGGGTCAGAAGGGCGGCGGCGCGGGCGACCAGGTCGGGGAAGTCCAGCGCGCCGCGCTGGGCCTTGGCGGCCTCGTAGAAGGCGGCGTGGGCGCGGGCCAGGGTCAGAACCTTGATCGTGTCGTCGGCGACCTTGGCCTTACGCAGGGCCTCGCGGGCGGCGAGGTATTTGGTCTGGAGGTCCAGCAGCCAGCCGACCGCGCCTTGCGGCGCCGACTTGGTGCCCATGCTTTTTCGCGGCTCGCCCGCCTGGGTGCAGAAGACGCCCGCCAGGGCGGCGAAACCGGCGTAGGGCGGGGCGGCCACGCTCATGGCGTCGGCGATCTTGCGGTCGTTGGTCGAGCCGGTCGCCATGGCCTCGGCCATGCGGTTCCATTCGGCGGGGTCGATCCAGGCGACGAAGTCCCGCTCCAGATCTTCCGGGCTGCGGCCCGCCTCGGCGCCGGTGAGGGTGTAGGGATCGGGCGCGGTCCCAGCCTCGGCCCGGTCGATATAGTCCAGCAGATCGGCGCGCCTGGCCTCGATCATCGACAGCAGGGCCTGGAACCGCTGCCAGTCCAGTTCGACGGCGAAATGGCTGTAGGCC
Organism: Brevundimonas sp. GW456-12-10-14-LB3; assembly: GCF_059424365.1. Taxonomy (NCBI): domain Bacteria; kingdom Pseudomonadati; phylum Pseudomonadota; class Alphaproteobacteria; order Caulobacterales; family Caulobacteraceae; genus Brevundimonas; species Brevundimonas sp. GW456-12-10-14-LB3. Next base: position 17,112 of record NZ_JBWKZJ010000037.1, on the reverse strand, counting down.
TGACCGATAGGGCCGTCCGGGTCGCCGACGGCGGCGCGGGCCAGGTCCTCGCGCGCGGCATGGCTGAGGGCGGTGGCGGCCTGGTCTTCCAGAACGGTGAAACGGGGCGAGACCCCGGCCTCCAGCGGGAAACGACGCAGCAGCTTCTCGCAGAAGGCGTGAAGGGTCTGGATCTTAAGCCCGCCGGGCGTCTCCAGGGCGCGGGCGAACAGTTTGCGGGCGCGGGACAGGGCGGCGTGATCCATCGCCTGCGGATCGCCGTCGTCCAGCCGGGCCAGTTCACGCGACAGGGCGGCGTCGTCCAGCACGGCCCAGCCGCCCAGCTGGTCGAACAGCCGGGCCTGCATCTCGGCGGCGGCGGCCTTGGTGTAGGTGACGCACAGGATAGCGCCGGGATCGACCTGATCCAGCAAAAGTCGCGCCACCCGGTTGACCAGGGTGGTGGTCTTGCCCGAGCCGGCGTTGGCGGTGACGAAGACGGTCAGGCGCGGATCGGCCGCGATGATCTGAGGGGAGGGGGCGGTCATTCGCTGTCCTCGCCGTCGCCGATCACCGACCATTCCCAGACGCGGGCCAGATGGTCGTAGTTGCCGCCCTGATTGCCCATGAACTGGGGCGCGGCCCAGGAGACGTAAGGGGTGTTCGGGTCGTCGAAGCGGGCGACGCGGCGCTTCAGTCCGTCCAGCGCCGCCTGGGCCAGGTCGGCCGCCTCGGCGCCCGAGGCGCGGGTGATGACCTCGCCCGCCGTCTTGCGCCCGACCACGCGGACATAGGTCAGTTCGTCGGGCGTGACGGGGCCCTTGGCGCCCTCGAACCCGCCGTCGGCCAGGATGGCGGCGGTCAAAGTCAACTGCGGGGCGAAGCCGGACTTGACCTGTTTGGCGGATGGGGCTGCGCCGGTCTTGAAGTCCATCACCGCCGCCCCGTCGGACGACAGTTCGATCCGGTCCGCGAAGGCCTTGACGGTGAAGGGGCCGGCGGGGGCGTCGAAGGTCATGGCGCCCTGTTGCTCGACCAGGATTTCGATCCCGCGTGCACGGCGGCGGCGCTCGAAATCGGTCAGCCAGCGAGCGCAGTTGCGGGCGAGCGGCGCCTCGCGCGCCATGGCCGCGTCCTCGAAACCGCGCGCGCCCAGTTCACGCAACAGGTGGTCGTGCAGGATGGTTTCGCAGTCGTCGGGCAGGTCATGGGGCCAGTCCAGCGTCAGTCGTTCGACAGCGGCGTGGACGGCGTCGCCACGGGCGAGCGCTTCGGCGGACGCGCCGGGACGCTCCATCGCCTCCAGCCCCAGCACCCACAGGGCGTAGATGGCGTAGGGGTCGCGCACCCAGCGTTCGATGCGGGTGACATAGAGGCTGCGCGGGCGGCGATGCACCGGCGGGCGCGGCTCGGGCCGTTTGGCGAAGCGTGGCGGTCCGGGCGGCGGCGCGTCGAGCGCGCGGGTCCAGTCCAGGACGGTGCTGGGGCGGGGCAGGTCGACTCCCGCCCCCCGCGTCAGCATCTCCAGCCGCCACAGCCAGCGGGAGCGGACTGCGGGCTGGCCGCCGCGTCGTTCACTGTGGACCAGGATCACCTCCTCGGCGCAGGCGGCCTGGACGAAGTCCTGGGCGGTCTGGCCCAGGCGGCGTTCGGGCGGGGGCAGGGCCAGGGCCTTGCGCATCGGGCGCGACAGGAAGGGATCGGTGGGCGCGGCCTGGGGCCAGACGCCTTCCTCCAAGCCCGCCAGGATCATCCGGTCGGCGCGCACCAGCCGCGCCTCGATGGCCCCCAGGATCCGCAGCGACGGATGGGTGGCGCCCCCGGTGCGGACCACGGTCTCGCGCACCAGGGACGAGGTCAGCTCGGCCAGGTCGGCCCGGTCGAGGCGGCCCAGGGCGGCGCCGCCCTCGATCAGGCCGGACAGAAGGGCGGCGGCGGCCTCGCCGTCGGGGCCGGCCCAGGCGTCCTGGCCGGCCAGGGTCTCGATCAGGCGCGTCAGGGCGGAGGCGGCGACGTTCAGGTCTGCGTCGGGGGTGAAGACGGCGGTAGCGGTCTCGACGGCGGTTTGCAAACGCTCGACCAGGCGGGTGGCGGCCGACAGGCGTTCCCGTTTCCACTCGGGCGGAGCCTTGCCGCGCCGGTCGGGCTGAACGGCTTCCAGCAGACGGCGGCGCACGGCGGCGAAGTCGCGGGGGCGCGGGCCGCGCAGGGCGTGTTCCTCAAGCCCGGCGACGGCGGCGGCTTGAGGCGCGTCGCCCAGGTCGAACCGGACCAGCGGATGTTTGATGACGGCCAGCAGCAGATGGGGCTGGACCGGATCGGCGATCCAGCGGGCGCACAGATCGACCAGGGCGCCGGCGGGCAAGCGCGACAGGGGGCTGCCTGCCGAGGAATCCGGGATGACGCCCCAGCGCTCCAGTCTTGCGGCGACGCGGCGGCCCAGGGCCTGGTCCGGCGTCACAAGCGCGCAAGTCTTGCCCGGCGTCTCCAGCGTCTCGCGCATCATCAGGGCGATGGCCGTTGCGGCCTCCTCCTCGGCGCGGGCGGTCAGCAGGGACAGGCCTTGCAGACCTTCGGCTATGGGGTCGCGGGCCTCGCCGCGCGCGGCGGCGGTCGAGCGGAGGTCGCGGATGGCGCGGCGCCAGTCGTCGGTGGCCTCGGCGGGCCGCAGGGCCTCGTTGACCAGGCGCTGGCGGGCCTGGCCGCGGGCGAGGGCGGCGGGCGGCTGGGACGGGGCGAACCAGGGGCGGACGTCGGTGCGGGCGACTTCGACCCGGTCCAGCAGGCGTTTCATCGCGCTCTGCGGATGCTGTTCGTCCAGCCGGTCCCAGACCGCCGGATCCAGGTCGAGATCGAGACCGGGCAGGACGACGCAGCCCAGGGGCGCTCTGGCCACGGCGCCCAGGACGTCGGCGGCGGCGGGGACGGTGCCGGTCGAACCGGCGGCGATGACGGCCTGGGTCGGGGGCGTGTGGTCCCACAGTTCGGCGAGGCGGCGCAGAAGCGTGGCGCGGCGCCAGGCTGGATCGACCAGGCCCAGTTCGGCGAGGCGTTTGGGCCAGGCCTCGACCGCCAGGCCCAGGAATTCGGCCGAGCGTTCCCAGTGTTCGGCCATCTCGCCGTCGACCAGGGTCGCGATCCGTTCGGGGTTCGGAACCTCTTCCAGCTGGCAGGAATCGAGGAAGCCGCCGAGCGCATCCGCCAGATCCAGGGCCCGCATCGGCGTCAGGCTGTCGTCGAACTGCTCGACGATCATCCGCGCCATCTCGAACCGGCGGGTCAGGGCGGGGATGGCGGGCGGCAGGTCGAGGCCGAGGGCGCCGGGGGTGAAGGGGGGCTCGTCCTCCTCCAGATCGCCCAGCGGCCGGACCTGGGGCAGCAGGACGGGGCGGCCTTGGGAGAGTTTCGACAGGGCGCCGGTGAAGGCGCGGGCGGCGCGCCGGTTGGGCAGAAGGAGGGTGGCGTCGGACAGGGTCTCGGGCGGCAGATCGCCCAGCCAGGCCAGGACGCCGGCGGCCAGGTCTTCGAGGAAGGGCCGGTGGGCGGGGACGGCGTACCAGCGGGGGCAGGACGCCGTGAAGGGATCGAACGCGCTCACTCCAATCCCGCCAATTTCACCTCGGCCTGATCCCGCGCCTGGGGATCGCCGACGTGCATCCAGTCGCCGTCCAGAACGCAGCCGTAGAGACGGCCCTCGGCGGCGGACTTGCGCCACAGGGGGCTGAGGGAAAAGGGGCCGTCGGGGCCTTGGTCGGCATAGCCGGGGCGGGTGATGTGGACCCCCATATAGGCGAAGGGGGCGGACGGGGCGTCGCCGCGGAAGGTCAGTTTTCCGTCCTCGGCCAGGAAGAAGTCGCCGTCGCCCTCGAAGCCGATGGAGCCCTCGCGGCGGGCCAGCAGCAGGGCGGCGTCCATCGTGTCCGGGTTCCACAGGCGGATCAGGTCTGACAGGGCGTCGCCCCGGTCGATCCAGACGCTGTCGATATTGGCGACGAAGATCGGATCGTCGCCCAGCAGGGGGCGGGCCTTCTTCAGGCCGCCGCCGGTTTCCAGCAGTTCGACCCGTTCGTCGGAGAGGAGGATGCGGGGGCCGCGTCCGCGCGCGGCCAGATGGGCTTCCAGCCGGTCAGCGAACCAGTGGACATTGACGACCACCGTCTCCACCCCGGCGTCGGCCAGCCGGTCCAGCACATGGTCGATCAGGGCGCGGCCCGCCACTTCGACCAGGGCCTTGGGCCGGTCGTCGGTCAGGGGGCGCATCCGGGTGCCCAGGCCGGCGGCGAGCACCATCGCGGTTTTCGGCGGGGTCATGCGCGCACCTCGACAGGGACGTGGCGATCAAACCAGCGGGCGACGGGCGCCAGGGCCGGCTGGTCCAGATTGGCGTTCAGATGCCGCCACATGCGCGGCAGGAACTGGCGGTAGCGGGGCTTGCCGTCCCGCGCGATCAGTCGGGCGAAGATGCCGATGATCCGCGCCTCGTTCAGCGCGGCTAGCCCGGCATAGTCGGCCATGAAGGCGGCGCGGTCCACCTGGGGGCGAAGGGCGAAATAGCGGTCCAGGGCCTCGGCCTCCAGCGCCGGCGACACGTCGCGGCGGGCGTCCTGAAGCAGGGAGTGCAGATCCCAGGACGGGTGGGCGCGCACCGCGTCCTGGAAGTCGATCATGCCGACGCGGGCGGCGCCTTCACGCTCGGGCAGCCAGATCAGGTTCTCGGCGTGATAGTCGCGGTGGGCCATGACCGAGGCCCCGGCGGCGCCCGAGGCGACGATCGGCGCCCAGGCCTCTCGCCATTCCGCCACCGCGGCGGCGTCGAAGGCGACGCGCGCGTCCAGACGGGGCAACCAGTCGACGAACAGGTCGGCCCCGCCCTGGAGCGCCGTCTCGTCATAGGTCAGGAGCGGCCAGTCGCCGCCGGGACCGGTCAGCACCTCAGGCGGGGTCCCGGCCTCGTGCAGGGCGGCCAGGGCCTCGATGGCGGTCAGATAGAGGGGCGTCTCCTCGGCGCCGTCCTCGATGACGCGGGCGAACAGGGCGTCGCCGAAATCCTCCAGCACCGCCAGGCCGTTGGGCGCGTCCAAGGCCGGGATTTCAGGCGCGGACAGACCCAGCGACTTCAGATGGGCGGCGACGGCGGCGAAGGCCTCGATCCGACCGGCCGAAAGGCGGGCGACGGCGTTCCAGCCTGCGGCGTGACGCTGCTCGGGCGTCCAGGCCGGATCGGCGGGCGGGCTCTCGGCGGCGGGCGCCTGGTCCATCAGCATCAGGGTGGGGCCGCCCGGCGGGGTCAGCCGTTCGTAGCGCCGCGTCGAGGCGTCGCCCGGCAGAGGCGCGCGCGCAGCCTCGGCCAGGCCGGCGGCGGCCAGGAAGTCGAGGCGAAGCTGTTCGCGATCAGAGACGGACATGGTCGATCAGGTCTTCCCACCGGCCTACGCCGGAAACGGTCGCAACACGGCCGTCGCCGTGTTCGGAAATCTCAATGACAAGGCGGTCGGGCCCCAAGAACCGGCCCGGATCCTCGCCCAGCCGCTCGGGCCATTCAATGAGGGCGCAGCCCTCGTCCAGGGCCTCGTCCAGGCCGATCTCGAAGGCTTCTTCCGGCCGGGTCAGGCGATAGAGGTCGAAATGGGCGACGGGCAGGTCGGATTCATAGAACTGGACCAGGGTGAAGGTGGGGCTCGGCACCTCCTCGTCCGGCGTGGTCAGGGCGCGGATCAGGCCGCGCGCCAGGGTGGACTTGCCCATGCCCAGCGGCCCGTACAGCAGCAGGCTGTCGCCCGGCGCCAGCAGGGGGGCGATGACTTGGCCCAGACGGGTGGTGGCCTCGGCGTCAGGGAGTTCGACCTTCATGGGAAGACCGCGTCTGGATCGGCGGCCAGGGTGCGTTCGGTGAAATGTTTCAGCGCCACGGTGGCCTTTACGGCGTCCACGTCCAGCCGTTCGGGCGGGATGGGGCGGCCGACCAAGATATCGAAAGGCTTGCCCGCCTTGTTCAGCAGTTCGTGGAACAGGGTCACGTCGCGCAGCTCCTGCGAAACCTTGTCGAACAGGTGGAACAGCCGGCTGTAGGGGCCGGCGACGTGCATGGGCACGACCGGCGCGCCGTATTTCCGCGCCAGGGAGGCGGCGGTCGGCGCCCATTCGGGGTCGGTCAGCAGGCCGTCGGCGCCGACGCGGGCCAGACGGCCGGCGGGGAACATGACCACGCAGCGTTCGGCTTCGAAGGCCGCCTTGGCGGCGTTCAGCGTCGCGCGGGTCTTCTCGCGGGTGCGTTTGTCGTGAACCCATTCGACCGGGATCACCGTCTCGGCGAGCCGGGGCGAGACGCGCAGGGCGTCGGCGTTGGCGAAGAAGACCGCGTCGAGACGGCGCCGTTTTACGGCGTCATAGACCGCGACCCCGTCGGCTATGCCGGTCGGATGGTTGGCGACGACGACGCACCGGCCCGTCGCGGGCAGGCGGTCCAGAGGGGACGCCGTCACCTTCAGCCGAAGCAGGTCCGACACATAGTCCAGGCTCTCGGAGCCCGAGCGGTCACGCACAGCGTCGGCCATCCGCACGGCCGCCTTGTAGTTCAAGATCGAATAGAGCAGCGGGCGCACCGCCGGCCACAGCGGCGAGGCGGTCAGACGGGGCGCACGCTCGGCGATCAGCACATCGACGATGTGGGGCGAGCGGCGGACGGGAAGGGCGGCGGAATTCATGGACGACCGCTTGTCGCCGGTTCGGCGAAAGGGAGCAAGCCTACCAGAGCCGGGCCACGCCGAAGCCGTCGAACAGGGTTTCGTTCGAGACCAGGGTCAGGTCGTTGAGCAGGCCCTGGGCGATCAGCAGCCGGTCGAAAGGGTCGCGGTGATCGCCGGCCATCCGACCGGCCAGGCTGGCTTCGCGCCAGCTCACAGGGAGTTCGGCGAACCCCTCTCGACGCATGACGTCCGCAAACTGCTCGGCCAGGGCGTGGGCGTTCGGCAGCTTGCCGATGCGAAACTTGATCGCGATCTCGATGGCCGACACGCTGCTGACAAAGACGGCGTCAGCGTTCCGGATGGCGTCGTCGGCTGCGCCCGACAGCCGTTCGTCGTCCCAAACCCACCACATCAGGGCGTGGGTATCGAGCAGGAGGTTCAATCTCCCCGGCCCTCCCAGAGGCGGAGTTCCTCTTCGGGCAGCGGATCAAAAAAGCTCTCGTCGAAACGCCCCATGCCCTTCAGCCGACCTCGCCTGCGTTCAGGTTTCGCCGCCTCGAACGGCACGATCCGCACCGCCGGCTTGTCGCCGCGGGCGATCACCACCTCTTCGCCGCGTTCGGCGGCGGCGATCAGTTTGGAGAGATGGGTCTTGGCGTGGTGGACGGTGACGGTGGTCATGTCTCGCTCCTTGGTCCAAGCAGCTTAGCTAACTTCTGAGCTGTCAGCAACTTCCGCCCGGCGAACGAGGGTGCTACGCCTCGCCGCTGCAAGCTTTGCGAGGACTGCTTCATGCGCCACCGTTCCCTCCTGTTCGCCGCCTGCGCGGCCGTCGCCTTCTCGGGCGCCCTGATGAGCGCCGCCCCGGCCCTGGCTCAGGTTCCGCCCGCCCCGGTTCCGGCGCCGGCCGCGACCCCTGACGCCTTCACCTATCAGGACATGATCTCGGCCAACCGGCTGGGCGATCCGCAGGTGTCGCCGGACGGCCGTTACGTCGTCTATTCGGTGACGACGACGGATGTGGAGGCGAACCGCCGCAGCGGCAGCCTGTGGATATTGGACCTGGAAACGCCGGACGCCGCGCCGCGCCGGCTGGCCATTTCGGACCAGGCCGCCAACACCGCCCGCTGGGGCGCCGACGGCAATCTGTATTTCCTGTCGGGCAAGTCGGGGACCAGCCAGGTGTGGCGCATCGCCTCGCCGACGGCCGCGCCGGTGCAGGTGACCAATCTGCCGCTGGACGTGAACGCCTATCGGATCAGTCCCTCGGGCGACAAGGTGGCGGTGTCTCTGGCCGTCTATCCGGACGCGGCCGACCTGAACGCCTCGGTCGAGATGGGCAAGGCCGTGGCAGAGCGGAAGTCGACCGGCCAGGTCTATGACCGGATGTTCGTGCGCCATTGGGACACGTGGAATGACCACACCCAGAACCACCTGTTCGTCCAGTCGATCGGCCGCAACGGCCAGGCGACCGGCAATCCGGTCTGGGTCACCAAGGGCTTCGACGGCGACACCCCGTCCAAGCCGTTCGGCGACGAAAGCGACTTCGTCTTCACCCCGGCCGGCGACTCCATCGTCTTTTCGGCGCGTCTGGCCGGCAAGAGCGAGCCGTGGAGCACCAATTTCGACCTGTGGAAGACCAACGGCCTGAGCGGGGACGGGACCTTCACCAATCTGACCCAGGACAATCCGGCCTGGGACGCGGGCCCGGTGTTTTCGCCGGACGGCCGCACCCTGGCCTATCGCGCCATGGCGCGGCCGGGCTTTGAGGCCGATCGCTATCAGATCGTGCTGATGGACGTGCAGAGCGGTCAGAAGCGCGAGATCGCCTCGAACTGGGATCGCTCGGCCGACACCCTGCAATGGTCGCGCGACGGCCAGACCCTTTATACGACCGCCGGCGACGTCGGCTCGACCAAGCTGTTCGCGGTGGATACGCGCAACGGGGTGGTGACGCCGGTCACCGGACCCGGCCATGTCTCGGCCTTCCAGCAGACGCCGTCGGGCTTCGTCTTCGCCCAGGACAGTCTGAAGTCGCCCAGCGATCTGTATTTCAAGACCTATCTGGGTCGTGAAACGCCGCGTCGCCTGACCCAGGCCAATCCGGCCCTGGAGGCCAAGGCCTTCGGGGACTACGAGCAGTTCAGCTTCCCCGGCTGGAACAATGAGACGGTCCACGGCTATGTCATCAAGCCGGTCGGCTATGTCGAGGGCCGCAAATATCCGGTCGCCTTCCTGATCCACGGCGGCCCCCAGGGCTCGTTCGGCGACAGCTGGTCCTATCGCTGGAATCCCGAAACCTACGCCGGCGCCGGCTATGCGGTGGTGATGATCGATTTCCACGGCTCGACCGGCTACGGCCAGGCCTTCACCGACGCCATCAGCCAGCACTGGGGCGACCGGCCGCTGGAGGACCTTCAGAAGGGCTGGGCGGCGGCTCAAGCGAAGTACGCCTTCCTGGACGGCGCCAACGCCTGCGCCCTGGGGGCCTCCTACGGCGGCTATATGATCAACTGGATCGCCGGCAACTGGTCGGACGCCTTCAAGTGCCTGGTCAATCACGACGGGGTCTTCGACACCTTCGGCATGGGCTATTCGACCGAGGAGCTGTGGTTCACCGAGTGGGAATACGGCGGCACGCCGTGGGACAGGCCGGAGGGCTATCAGAAGTTCAACCCGGCCAACCATGTCGAGAACTGGAAGACGCCGATGCTGGTGGTCCAGGGCGACCTGGACTTCCGCATTCCGACGGCTCAGGGCCTGTCCACCTTCACCGCCCTGCAACGCCGCGGAATCGACAGCCGCCTGATCGTCTTCCCGAACGAGAACCACTGGGTGCTGAAGCCGGCCAACAGCCTGCAATGGCACAATGAGGTGTTCGGCTGGCTGAACAAACACCTGGCCCCCGCCCAATAGGGGCGGTGCTCCGGAACGACGCCGGAACGACGAAGGGGCGCAGCCGCAAAGGCCGCGCCCCTTTTTTAATGCGCGACGGGGTTAGAGGCCGGCGCGGTCCTGGGTCGAGGAGACCAGCCGCTCGTACTGCCGCTCGGTCATGCAACGGGGCGCGGCCCAATGTTCACCCGCCCGGCGCGCGGCCATGGCGTCCTCCGCCGTGACGAAGACGGGCGCGGCGCCGAACTCGCGCTGGTAGGCGCGCCGGGTGGCGGCGTCGGTTTCACAGATCATCACCGGCTGGACGGCAGAGCTGCGCGTCTGAGCGCGGTCGAGCTCGGCGCGAACGGCCTGAAGACGGGGCTTATCCTGCGTTTCGGGCTGGGTTTGGGCGTGCGCCAGACCGGGCGCGATCAAGGCGGCGGCGATCAGGGCGGGGGTGATCAAACGGGTCATCGGGCATCCTCCTACGGCCTGAATTAAAGTCAGGACTCGGACCAAATATGCGCGCATTTTCTACAATGTAAAGCTATTGCGAAAAATATGCGGTAAACGGACCAATATCGAGGCGGATGAGGCGGGCCCGAAAGGGGCGGCGGCGCCAAAACCGCCTTGGGGCGTTGTCTCTGCTTCTGGAGGCCGGCCCTTGCCCAAGATGTTGAACTGGAACGCCTTAAGGACGGGGATCGGCGCGGGCGCCGCCTCGGCCAAGGCGCGCGCCGTCCAGGGACGCGACTGGATCAGGCGCAATGATCCCGTCTACGCCGCCGTGCGCCGCCCAGGACCGGCCGAATGGTGGGCCGGCGGCCTGACCCTGTTTCTGATCGCCGTCGTCCTGATCTTTCTGGCCTGGTTCGACTGGAACCGGCTGAGGGGACCGATCGGCCGTTGGGCCTCGGCGGAATATCACCGCGACATCGCCATCGACGGCGATCTGAATGTTCATCTCTTCAGCTGGACCCCCTCGGTCAGGGTCCAGGGACTGAAGATCGGCGGCCCGGACTGGGCGCGCGATCGCGACACGGCCAGAATCGACACGGTCGAGGCCTCGGTGCGGTTGCGGCGGCTGCTGGCGGGCCAGGTCGAAATGCCCCTGCTGCGCTTCACCCGGCCGCAGGTGGTCCTGATCGCCGCCGAAGACGGCCGCAAGAGCTGGGCTTTGAACGCCGACCACGCCGACGACGGCCAAGGCATGAAACTGCCGGTGATTCAGAAGCTGGTCATCACCGACGGGCGTCTGGTGTTCGAAGAGCGGCGGCGCAAGATGACCCTGGATGCGGCCGTCGATGCGCACGAAGGCGCAGACGGCGACGCGGGCTTCCTCCTGCAAGGCGAAGGGACGGTCAACCGGTCGCCTCTGACGCTGCGGATCGAGGGCGGGCCCTTCGTCAATATTCGCCGCGACCGGCCCTATCGCTTCAAGGCCCGGATGGCGGGAGCGGGCTCCAGCCTGACCGCTACGGGCGCCGTCACCCGGCCCTTCGACCTGGGTCGGTTCGACGCGACCCTGACGTTGGAGGGGCGCGATCTGGCGGACCTCTATCTGCTGACCGGCCTGACCCTGCCCAATACGCCCCCCTATCGGCTGAGCGGCGCGCTGAAGCGAAACGAGGCCGTCTGGACCTTCAACGACTTTGACGGCCGAGTGGGGGCCTCGGACCTGTCCGGCGATCTGCGGGTCCAGGGCGGCGGCCGGCTGCGGGTCGAGGCCGAACTGGCGTCGCGTCGTCTGGACATCGACGACCTGGCGGCCGTCCTGGGGGCGCGGACCGTCACCAATGCGCGCGGAACCGAGACGGAGGCGCCGGTGGCGAAGGGCGGAAAACTGCTGCCGGACGCGCCGCTCCAGACAGAACGGCTGCGCCAGATGGACGGCAGCCTGACCTATCGCGCCGCTGCGGTGAAGGCCAATGAGCTGGACGTGCGGGCGGTGAACCTGGGCGCCGAGCTGAAGGACGGGATATTGAACCTCGACCCGATCAGCTTCGACTTCAATCGCGGGGCGCTGAACGGGACGGCGCGGATCGACGCCACCCAGGCGCGGCCCTACAGCCGGGTCGACCTGCGGCTGAGCGGCTATCCTCTTGAGTCCATCGTGCCCGCCCGGAACGGCGCGCCGCCGCTGACGGGTCGTGCCCTGGGCCGCGCCCGACTGGAGGGACCGGGCGCCTCGGTCCACCAGTTCGCCGCCTCGTCCAAGGGCACGATCAGCCTGGTCGTGCCGGACGGGCGGATGCGGGCCGCCTTCGCCGAACTGTTGGGCATCAACGCCAGCGCGGGTCTGTTGAAGCTGCTGAGCGGAGATCAGTCGACCGCCCAGATCCGCTGCGCCGTCGCCGATTTCAACGTCAGCGGCGGGACGGCCACCGCCAAGACCCTGGTCATCGACACCGATGTGGTGCTGGCTCAGGGCGGGGGGACGATCGACCTTGGGCAGGAGACGCTGAACCTGCGGATCGACGGCGAGTCCAAGAAGCCGCGTCTGCTGCGGGTCTGGGCGCCCATCACCGTCCAGGGGCCGCTGACGGCGCCCCGCGTCGGGGTGGACGTCGGCGCCGTGGCGAGCCAGGGCGGCTTGGCCGGCCTCCTGGCCACGGTGGCGGCGCCGGTGACGGCCCTGTTCGCCTTCGTCGATCCTGGTCTGGCGGAGGATGCCAACTGCGGCCAGCTGATCGCCGGCGCGCGATAGGGCCTTCCGGAAAAGAGTCTCGACGGTGTGAGCCGATCCGCCTCGTCGGGCGTATTGAGGTCCATGGATCGGATCAGATGACGCGCCGGGGCCTTTTCGCGCCCGCCCTGGGACTGGTGGCGGCGGCCTGTTCGCCCCTGAGCTCCCCGGCGCTTTCGCCGCTCGGCCTGTTGAACAGTCTGGGGCCGCGGGATGCCGGCGCGCGTCGCGTGGCGCGCGACCTGCCTTACGGCGACGACCCGCGCCAGCGCATGGACCTCTATGCGCCCAAGGCGCCGGGTCCCCATCCGGTCCTGGTCTTCTTCTATGGCGGGGGCTGGGATTCGGGGTCGCGCGACCTGTATGGCTGGGCGGCGCAGGCCCTGGCGGCCCAGGGGTTCGTCGTCGCCCTGCCGGACTATCGGCTGGTTCCGCAGGTGGTCTTTCCCGCCTTCGTTCAGGACGCCGCCGCCGCGACGGCTGCAGCGGCCGAGGCGGCGGCGGACCACGGCGGGGAGCCGCGCCGCCTGGGCGTGCTGGGCCATTCGGCGGGCGCCTATCTGGCGATGATGATCACCCTGGATCGGCGCTATATGGCGGCGGTCGAGCGGCCGGACCTGATCCGGGCCGCGGCCGGTCTGGCGGGACCTTACGACTTTCTGCCCTTCGATGTGGCGGCGTCCCGCAACGCCTTCGGCCGGGCGCCCGATCCGACCCTGACCCAGCCGATCACCTTCGTCCGCCCCGACGCTCCGCCGATCTGGCTGGGCCACGGCACGGCGGACGTCGTGGTCCATGACGAGGACACCCGCCTGCTGCACGCGCGCCAGCGCGCCGTCGGCGGCCGGTCTGAGGCCAAGCTCTATCCCGGCCTGGATCACGCCGATCTGGTGGCGAGCTTCTCGCCCCTGTTTCGCGCCAAGGCCCCGGTTTTGAAGGATGTGACCGGGTTCCTGCGACGCGCTTTGGACCGGGACGACGAAACACTTGCTTAAGCGCAAAAGCATCTTTTCAACACTGCGACTTAGTGGCAAAAGCCTTCGCAGGTCGAACCTGTATCGTACCTCGATCTTCCACGGCCTGTTCCGAACCTGGCTGGCTCCGACGCGGCGACGCGCCGAACCTGACTGGCTCCGGTACAGGCCGTGCAGTGTCGGCCCGGTGTAACCGCCTCTCCGATCGCGCCGCAGAGGCGACCCTTCCACATCACAGGTCCGGCCGTCCGGCACGCGCATTACGGCGGCGATCGTTCCGGCGCGTCCGCTATTCGACACCCGGAAACATCGACCGGCAGGTCCGGTTACCTCCGCATCCCAATCAAGGAGCGGATGTATGGCTGTGATGACAGACGACGTCTGGCGCGAGGTGTTCGTGACCGGACTGAAGAACGCCCATGGGGTCGAACATCAGGCCCTGGCCCTGATGGACCGTCAGATCGAACGCGCCAAGAACTTCACCGAGGTCGCCGATCAGCTGACGGCGCACCGGGCCGAGACCGAACAGCAGATCACCCGGCTGGAACAGCTGCTGGGACAGTTTGACGAGACGCCTTCCGGCCTGAAGGACGCCGCCCTTTCGCTGGGCGGATCAATGGCGGCCATGGGCCATGTCTTCGCCGAGGACGAGATCCTGAAGAACGCCTTCGCCAACTTCGCCTTCGAGAACTATGAGGCGGCCGTTTACAAGGGGCTGATCCTCCTGGCCCGGCACGGCGACTATACCGCAGCGCTCGATCCGCTCGCTGCGACCCTGGAGGAGGAGCAGCGGATGGCCCGCTGGGTCGACGAGAGCCTGCCGACCCTGACCGATAAATTCCTGCGCCTTAAGCGCGAAGGCGAAAACCCCAGCCGTTGATCGGCGATACAATCTAGGATTGCTCCATGTTCATGCACAACAAGAAGCTGATGTATACGGTAAGAGTGGCCGAGCCGAACCCCGGCTTGGCCACCCTGATGCTGGAGCAGTTCGGCGGGCCGCAAGGCGAGCTGGCGGCGGCCATGCGCTACTTCACCCAAGGACTGGCCGACGAGGACGTCAATCGGCGCGACATGCTGATGGACATTGCGACAGAGGAACTGAGCCACCTGGAAGTCATCGGCTCCATCGTCGCCATGCTGAACCGCGGCGCCAAGGGCAAGCTGGCCGAGGCGGCCGAGGAAGAGGCGGATCTCTACGCCAGCATGACCTCTGGCGGAGACAGCCACACCATGTCGATCCTCTATGGCGGCGGCACGGCCCTGGTGAACTCGTCCGGCGTGCCGTGGACGGCCGCCTATATCGACTCCATCGGCGATCCGGCCTGCGACCTGCGCTCCAACATCGCCGCCGAGGCTCGCGCCAAGATCGTCTATGAACGACTGATCAATGTCACCGACGATCCGGGGATCAAGGACGCCCTGTCCTTCCTGATGACGCGCGAAGTGGCGCACCAGAAGTCGTTCGAAAAGGCGCTCTACGCCATCCCCGCCAACTTCCCTCCCGGCAAGATCCCCGGCCGGCCGGAGTTCGCCGACAAATATTACAACATGTCCCAAGGCGAGGGCGACGCCTCCGGTCCCTGGAACGAGGGCGAGCAGTGGGAGGTGGTGTCCGATCGCGAGATGCAGATGGCGGTGGACGGCGGCGACGGCCACGCCACGGTCGAGATGGACGCCAAGGCGGGCAAGGCGGTGGAAGCCTTCATGAGCCGGACCATGTCGGACCCCGAGTCGGACCCCGTGACCGGCGCGGACCTGGGCGCAGGGGCGGGCGCAGGTCGGACGACCCCGATCGAAGACTGAAGAGACGAGAAGAGAGACGGCGGGCGCGGCTGCGGCGGCGTCCGCCGGATCTGATCTTTGGTGCGGGTGGTCGGGCTCGAACCGACACTCCTCTCGGAACTGGATTTTGAGTCCAGCGCGTCTACCAATTCCACCACACCCGCACAGGCGCGAAGGCACCGCTCCTATACCGGCCTCGGCCGCAATTCAACCGCATCGGCGTCGGCGTCGGCCCACCGTCAAGCGGCGGGCGGCGCCGCGACCTCCACATGGGCGTCGGTCCCGCCGGCGAGGATGCGTTTGGCGCGAATGTAGATTTCGACGCGCTGCATGACGATCAGCCCCATGGCGAAGACCAGGAAGGCGTCGGTCACGGCCATTGCGTTCAGATGCCACTGGGCCGCATGACCTTCGATCAGGTCGCGCAGGGCCGTGCGGCCCGCGAACAGGGCGACCAGCAGGATCAGCCCCAGGGGCGAGGCCTGAGCCATGAGGCTGCCGTCCGGCTCCTTTTCGATGACCACCGTCTTGCCGCGATACCAGCCGGCCAAGCCCCCCAACAGTCCGCCCAAGGCCAGGATCGCCCAGCCGGCGGGGCCGAACGGCGCGTGGACCGCGCCGGGCGCCTGGGTCGAACCCCAAAGGCCAAGCGCGATCAGCGGCAGGACCACCGCAGGCGTCACCCAGATGAACTTCAGCTTCAGCGGCCGCCGCCGCCGGTTCCGCAGCAGGACAAGCGCCAGGACGGCCGGGAAGACCAGAAGCGGAATCAGTTTTTCAGGCGGCATGTCGTTCTCCGGGCCTCCCCCCCCGGAAGCCGACGTGGGGCAGCCTACACCCGTCAGGACCCGGCCGGAAGCGGGGCCACCGTCTGTTCGATGGCACCGAAGATGGAGCGGTGATGATCGTCCAGCATTTCGATCCGCACCGTGTCGCCGTGGGTCAGGAAGGGGGTTTCGGGCGCGCCGCGCAGGATCGTCTCGACCGTGCGGACCTCGGCGATGCAAGAATAGCCCAGGCCGCCTTCCGTGACCGGCTTGCCGGGTCCGCCGTCGGCGTCGCGGTTGGACACCGTGCCCGAGCCGATGATCGTTCCGGCCGACAGGGACCGGGTCTTGGCCAGGTGGGCGATCAGGGTTCCGAAGTCGAAGGTCATGTCGACCCCGGCGTCGGCCTTGCCGAAGTCCTTGCCGTTCAGCTGGACCGTCAGTTCGCCGTGCAGCCTGCCGTCCTTCCAGCGGTCGCCCAGGGCGTCGGGGGTGACGAAGACGGGCGACAGGGCGCTGGCGGGTTTTGACTGGACGAAGCCGAAGCCCTTGGCCAGTTCGGCCGGGATCAGATTGCGCAGGGAGACGTCATTGACTAGGCCGACCAGGCGGACGGCGGCCAGGGCCTCGTCTCGCGTCGCGCCCTGGGGCACGTCGCCGGTCACGACCACGATCTCGGCCTCCAGGTCGCAGCCCCAGGCCGGATCGGCCAGCGGGATGGGATCGCGGGGAGCCAGGAAGCCGTCGGAGCCGCCCTGGTACATCAGGGGGTCGGTCCAGAAGCTTTCGGGCATTTCGGCGCCGCGGGCGCGGCGCACCAGTTCGACATGGTTCACATAGGCCGAGCCGTCGGCCCACTGATAGGCGCGGGGCAGGGGGGAGGCGGCGTCCCTTTCGTGGAAACGGCCGCGCGGCACGGCCTCATGCTCCAGGCTCTCGGCCAGGGCCGCCAACTGGGGGCCGCAGCGGGCCCAGTCGTCCAGAGCCGCCTGGAGCGTGGGGGCGATCAGAAAGGCGTCGGTGAACCAGTGCAGGTCCTGCGAGACGACCACGAGGCGGCCGTCGCGGCCGTGCTTGAGCGAGGCGAGTTTCATGCCCCACGCCTAGACCGAAATCGCGCCGGGGGGAACAGAGGGAGGGATCAGTGGACGCTGCGGCCGTGGCCGGGCGCCTGACCGCCGGGGCGAGACGTGGACAGCTGGCGGTGGGCGGCGCGCAGTTCCTCGATCCGCTCCTTGCGGCGGCACCAGTGGTCGTTGAACTGGGCCACGGCCTCGCGCAGGGCGGCCAGCTGTTCGGCCTTTGTCATCTCTCGCTCGATCTCCTTCTCGACCGGTTTGGCGGGAACGGGAGCGGGC
>NZ_JBWKZJ010000036.1:0-31438 GCF_059424365.1 Brevundimonas sp. GW456-12-10-14-LB3 | reverse complement strand
GGCTTGACCCGAGGATCGGATGGTCCGCCGCACAGGCGAGGCCGTCGAACGCAGGTCTCGCCCTACGCCCGGTCCTCGGGTCAAGCCCGAGGATGACGGGAGTGGGGGCGGGGGGCGGCGCATGAGCTTCCCCATCCCCACCCCCCTTGAATGGCGCGAGGCGGCCCAGAAGGCGCTGAAGGATCGGCCCATCGAGTCCTTGATGCACCTCGACGCGGACCAACTGGTGACGCGGCCGCTGTACGCCGGGGCGACGGGCGTCCAGCCGATTTTCGCCCCGCGTCCGTCCGATTCCGAAGGCCGGGCCTGGGATCTGCGGACCCTGGTCGAGGGGAACGACGCCGAGGCGGTCAATGACGCGGTGTTGACCGATCTGGAGAACGGCGCGGCGTCGGTGGTGCTGCAGGGCCGCGTGCTGGCGGATTCCGCGCCGTTGGGCCGGGCGCTGGAAGGCGTTGCGCTGGAGCTGGCGCCGGTGGCGCTGGATGCGGGGATCGACGGGCCGGATGCGGCCAATGCTTTGGCTGTGGTGGCCAAGGGATCGCCGCGCGCCCAGCTGAGATTCCATATGGACGTGATCTCGGCCTTCGCCGAGGCGGGCGGGGCGCCGCGTTCGGTGGAAGAGCATCTGAGCCTGGCGGCCAATACGGCGGCGCGGCATGCGGGGGCCTATCCCGAGGCGAGCTTCTTCTTGGCCAGCGGGCGCGTGGCGCACGAGGCGGGGGGATCGGCGGCCCAGGAGCTGGCCTTTGCGGCCTCAAGCGTGGTGGCCCATGCGAAGGCGGCGGTGGACGCGGGGATGTCGGTCGAGGCGGCCCTGCGCGGGACGGTGGTCGGCCTGTCGGTGGATGCGGAATATTTCGACAGCCTGGCCAAACTCAGGGCCATGCGGCTGATCTGGGCGGGGCTGACGCGAGCCTTTGAGGTGCAGGCGTCGGCGGTAATCGAGGCGCGGTCGTCGCGGCGGATGCTGTCGGCGCGCGATCCCTGGCCCAATCTGCTGCGACTGACGGCGGCGGGGTTTGCGGGCGCCGTGGGGGGCGCGGACGTGATGGTGCTGGACGGCTTCACGCGCGCCTCGGGCCGGTCCGACGCCTTTGCTCGGCGGCAGGCGCGGAACACACAGCTGGTGCTGATGGAGGAGGCCAACCTGGGCCGAGTCGACGATCCGGCGGCGGGCAGCTGGTATCTGGACGCCCGGACGCGGGATCTGGCCGAGGCCGGCTGGGCCGAGTTCCAGATGATCGAGGCCGAGGGCGGTCTGGTCGAGGCCCTGAAGGGTTCGGTGATCCAGCCCCGCATCGCGCGCGCCCGCGCCCTGCGCGAGGCGGCATTGGCGAACGGCGCGGCCCAGATCATCGGCGTGACGAAATATGTGGACGCGGACGTGCGGCCGGCCCCCGTCGAGGCGGGCGATGAGGCGGCGGCGGCGGTGGAGCGGTTGTGCGAACCCCTGAGCCCGATCCGCTTCGCTGCGGCCTTCGAGGAGGTGATCGGATGAGCTTCCCCGATTTCAGCAAGATCAGCCTGGACCTAGCGCCGACCGGGCAGGGGCCGAAGCGGGACCCATGGCTGACGCCCGAGGGGCTGACGGTCGAGACCGCCTACGCCGCCGAGGCCCTGGAGGGGCTGGCGCACCAGGACGGTCTGCCGGGGTTCGCGCCCTTCGTGCGCGGGCCCTATCCGACCATGTATGCGGGCAATCCCTGGACCATCCGCCAGTACGCCGGCTTCTCGACCGCCGAGGAGTCGAACGCCTTCTATCGCCGCAATCTGGCGGCGGGGCAGAAGGGGCTGAGCATCGCCTTCGATCTGGCGACGCACCGGGGCTATGACAGCGACCATCCCAGGGTAAAGGGCGATGTCGGCATGGCGGGCGTGGCCATCGACAGCATCTATGACATGCGGACCCTGTTCGACGGGATCCCGCTGGACCAGATGTCGGTGTCGATGACGATGAACGGGGCGGTGCTGCCGATCCTGGCGCTGTATGTCGTGGCGGCCGAGGAGCAGGGCGTGCCGCACGCCGCCCTGACCGGGACCATTCAGAACGATATTCTGAAGGAGTTCATGGTCCGGAACACCTACATCTATCCGCCCGAACCCTCAATGCGGATCATCGCCGACATCTTCGCCTGGACGGCGCAGGAGACGCCGAAGTTCAACTCGATCTCGATCAGCGGCTATCACATGCAGGAGGCGGGGGCCTCGGCGGATATCGAGCTGGCCTATACGCTGGCGGACGGGATCGAATATCTGCGGGCGGGCGTCGCGGCGGGCATGCCGATCGATCGGTTCGCGCCGCGCTTAAGCTTCTTCTGGGCCATCGGCATGAACTATTTCATGGAGGTGGCCAAGATGCGGGCGGGCCGCCTGCTGTGGGCCGAAGCGGTGCGAAAGGAGGGCGGGGTCGATCCGAAGTCGCTGAGCCTGCGCGCGCACTGCCAGACCTCGGGCTGGAGCCTGGCGGCGCAGGACGTGTTCAACAATGTCAGCCGCACCATGGTCGAGGCCATGGCGGCGGCGGGCGGGCAGACCCAGAGCCTGCACACCAATGCGCTGGACGAGGCCCTGGCGCTTCCGACCGACTTCTCGGCCCGGATCGCGCGCAATACGCAGATCCTGCTCCAGCAGGAGACCGGCCTGACCCGCGTCATCGATCCGTGGGGCGGCAGCTTCTACGTCGAGCGGCTGACGCACGAACTGGCCGAGCGGGCGCGGGCCCATATGGCCGAGGTCGAGGCCCTGGGCGGCATGGCCAAGGCCATCGAGGCCGGGATTCCCAAGCTGAGGATCGAGGAATCCGCCGCCAGGACCCAGGCCCGGATCGACACCGGTCAGCAGACGGTGGTGGGGGTGAACAAATATCTGAACCCCGTCGTCGACGATATTCCGATGCTGAAGGTCGACAACGCGGCGGTGCTGGCGGCCCAGATCGACAAGCTGAAACGGCTGCGGGCCGAGCGGGACCAGACGGCGACCGATGCGGCGCTGGAGGCTCTGACCAACGGGGCGCGAGGGACCGCCAATCTGCTGGAGCTGGCGGTCCAGGCCGCGCGGGCCAAGGCGACGGTGGGTGAAATTTCCGACGCGCTGGAGGCCGCCTTCGGCCGCCATGTGGCGACGGTGCAGACCGTGTCGGGCGTCTATGCCAAGGAGGCGGGGACGGACGCCCGCTTCGCCCGCGCCCGCGAGATGGTGGCGACCTTCGTCGAGAACGACGGCGGGCCGCCGCGCATCCTGATCGCCAAGCTTGGTCAGGACGGGCACGATCGGGGCCAGAAAGTGGTCGCCACCGGCTACGGCGACCTGGGCTTCGACGTCACCGCCGGCGCCCTGTTCCAGACCCCGGCCGAGGCGGCGAAGGACGCCGTGGAGAAGGGGGTCCATGCGGTCGGCGCGTCATCGCTGGCCGCGGGCCACCTGACCCTGGTTCCCGAACTGAAGGCCGAGCTGGAGAAGCTGGGGCGGCCCGACATCATGATCGTGGTCGGCGGCGTCATTCCGCCCTCGGACGTGCAGCCCCTGCTCGATATGGGGGCGGCCGCCGTTTATCCGCCCGGTTCGGCCATCGCCGATACGGCGGTGGACCTGATCGAAAAGCTGAACCAGCGCCTGGGTTACGCCCAGCCCGCGCCTAAGGAGACCGCATGATCGGCGCCCTGAACCATGTCGGGGTCGCGACCCCGTCCATCGCGGATTCGATCAAACTGTATCGCGACGTGCTGGGAGCGACCAAGATCGGGGAGCCCTTCGACCTGCCCGCGCAGGGGGTGAAGGTCTGTTTCATCGACACCCCGACGGCCCAGATCGAGCTGATCGAGCCCTATGACGAGACCAGCCCCATCGTCGGCTTCCTGGCCAAGAACCCCAAGGGCGGCCAGCATCACGTCTGTTTCGAGGTCGAGGACATCCACGACGCCGTCGCCGAGATGCGGGCCAAGGGGGTGACCCTCCTGGGCACGGGCGAGCCGCGCATCGGGGCGCACGGAACGCCGGTCGTCTTCCTGCATCCGAAAGAGATGGGCGGGGTGCTGATCGAGCTGATGGAGACGCCGAAAGGCGATCACTGAAGACCGATCACGGGTCGCTGGAGCTTTTCGCCAGCTTGACCGTTAAGGGCGTGAACAGGAGACCTGATCATGACGCGCCGCCTGACCGCCCTGCTCGCCATCGCCGCCCTGACGGGCGTGTCCGCCTGTCAGCAGGCCGAGCCGGAGCAGCCGGTCGCCCCGGTCGAGGCCCAGCCCGTGCCCGCCCCGCCGGTTCCGGGCGTCGGCTACGCCTGCGAAAGCGGCGCGACGGTCGAGGCCCGCTATGCCGACAGCGCCACGGCTCAGCTGACCTATAAGGGCCAGACCTATGATCTGCGGTCCGCCCAGGCCGCCAGTGGGGCCCGCTATGTCGGCTCCGGCGTCGAATGGTGGACCGTCACCCGCGACGGCCAGGAGACGGCCACCCTCAGCCGGCTCAGCCCGAACGACCAGGTCGGCGTGGCCGTTTTGGAACGCTGCGCGCGACCGGCGGGGACGCCGTCTCCCTTGGCCGAGGCCCAGCCGGAACCGGCGGTCGCGCCGGCCCCCGGCGGGGTGCTGCCGGCCTCCACCCCCTGTAAGGGACCGCAGCTGAAGCTCGCGGCCGAGGACGGCGACGCCGGGGCGGGCAATCGGGTGCGCAACTTCAGTCTCCAGAACATCGGCCGCCAGGCGTGCAGCCTGACCGGCTATCCGGGGGTGACCCTGTTGGACGCGCAGGGGCGGGCCCTGACCTCGATCCGCGCCGACCAAAGCCCCGGCAGCTATTTCCGCCAGGGCCAGGCTCCGACGCCGGTCGAACTGGCGCCCCAGGCCAGGGCCTATTTCGAAACCGCCTGGAACGTCATCCCCGACGAGACGATGCAGAAGACCTGTCCCAATGTGGCGACGATCCGGGTCACCGCGCCCGGCGACACGGCGGCAGTCAGCCTTCCCTTCGCCTTCCAGCCGTGCGGCGGCAAGATCCGCGTCAGTCCGATCCGGGCCGAGGAAAACCCCCAGGCCGCGACCTGACATCGCGTCGAGACGTCTGGAAACCCGGCCGAAATGGGCGTAGGTCGCGGCCATGACCCAGAGCTTCTACGACCGTATCGCCGGCGAACTGACCGAGATCGACGCCCAGGGCCTGACCAAGCCCGAACGTGTGATCGCCTCTCGCCAGGGGCCGGTGATTCAGGTCGGCGGGCGCGAGGTGCTGAACTTCTGCGCCAACAACTATCTGGGCTTGGCGGGCGACGAGCGGGTGACCCAGGCCGGGATCGCGGCGCAACAGAAGTGGGGGGCGGGCACGGCCTCGGTCCGCTTCATCTGCGGCACCCTGGAAATTCATAAAGAGCTGGAGGCGGCTGTCGCCGGCTATCTCGGCTTTGAGGACGCCATTCTGTTCGCCGCCGCCTTCGACGCCAACGGCGGGATATTCGAGCCCCTGTTCGGCGAAAACGACGCCATCGTCTCCGACAGCCTGAACCACGCCTCGATCATCGACGGGGTGCGGCTGTGCAAGGCCAAACGCTATCGCTTCGCCAATTCCGACATGGACGAGTTGGAGACGCGGCTGAAGGAGGCCCGCGAGGCCGGCGCGCGCGACATCATCATCGCCACCGACGGCGCCTTCTCGATGGACGGCTATATCGCCCGCCTGAAGGACATCCGCGCCTTAGCCGACAAATACGACGCCCTGATCATGGTCGACGACTGTCACGCGACGGGCTTCCTGGGCCCGCAGGGCAAGGGCTCCTTCGCCTATCACGGGGTCGAGGTGGACTTCGTCACCGGCACCTTCGGCAAGGCCCTGGGCGGCGCCATGGGCGGCTTCATCTGCGCCAAGAAGGCGGTGGTCGACCTGCTGAAACAGCGGGCGCGGCCCTATCTGTTCTCCAACGCCCTGTCGCCGGCGGTGTGCGGGTCTTCGCTGGAGGCCATCCGTATCGCCCAAGGGGCTGAGGGCGACGTGCTTCGCACCCGCCTGTCCGCCAACGCCCATCGCTATCGCAACGCCATGGCGGACGCGGGCTTCACCCTGCTGGACGGGGAACACCCAATTATCCCGGTCATGCTGGGCGACGCTAAACTGGCGCAGGATTTCGCGGCGCGGGCGCTGGAGCTGGGCGTCTATGTGATCGGGTTTTCCTTCCCGGTGGTGCCGCGGGGCCAGGCCCGGATCCGCACCCAGATGTCGGCGGCGCATACGTTCGAACAGATCGACCGGACGGTTGAGGCGTTTACGCAGGCGGGCCGGGAGCTGGGGGTTATCTGACCCTGTGCTCCGTCACGCTAGGCCACATTATTCCCGTCATCCTCGGGCTTGTCCCGAGGATCCATAGACTCCGTCGAGGACGGTGCGCACCGGCTAAAACCGGGAGTATGGATCCTCGGGACAAGCCCGAGGATGACGATCTTAGAGTTTTTAGGAGACGCCGTAATGGCCGAAACGATGAAAGCCCTGGCCAAGACCGGACCGGTCGAGGGCCTGGAACTGATCGACGCCCCGATCCCCGAGGCGGGGCCGGAGGATGTGCTGATCCGGGTGCATCGCACCGCCGTCTGCGGCACCGACATCCATATCTGGAACTGGGACGAGTGGTCCCAGAAGAACGTCCCGACCCCGATGATCACCGGCCATGAGTTCGCCGGCGAAATCGTCGCCATCGGCAAGGAGGTGGATCGTCCGCTGAAGATCGGTCAGCGCGTCTCGGCCGAGGGCCATGTCATCGACCTGAACTCCGAAGCGGCCCGCGCCGGGCACTTCCACCTGGACCCGCATACGCGCGGCATCGGCGTGAACCGCCAGGGCGCCTTCGCCGAGTTCGTGGTGGCGCCGGCCTTCAACGTGATCGAACTGCCCGACGACGTGCCCTATGAGATCGGCTCGATCCTGGACCCGTTCGGCAATGCGGTGCACACGGCCCAGCAGTTCGACCTCCTGGGCGAGGACGTCCTGGTCACCGGCGCCGGCCCCATCGGTATGATGGCCGCCGCCGTGGCCCGACACGCCGGGGCGCGCACCGTGGTCCTGACCGACATCAACGACTTCCGGCTGGAGCTGGCGCAGAAGGTGGCGCCGGGCGTGCGCACCGTGAACACGACCAAGGAAGACATCCACGACGTGATGAAGGAACTGGGCCTGAAGGTCGGCTTCGACGTGGCCCTGGAGATGTCGGGCTCGCCCGTCGCCTTCAAACAATGCGTCGACACCCTGATCATGGGCGGCGGCATGGCGATGCTGGGCATTCCGGGCAAGCCGATGGAGACCGACTGGGGCGCGATCATCCTGAAGGCCCTGACGATCAAGGGCGTCTATGGCCGCGAAATGTTCACCACCTGGCGCAAGATGCTGGGCCTGCTGAAGGCCGGCCTGGACCTGAGCCCGTTGATCACCCACCGGCTGGACTACGCCGACTATCGCCAGGGCTTCGAGGCGATGAAGTCGGGTCAGTCGGGCAAGGTGGTGCTGAACTGGGACAAGGCGGCCTAAGGAGGCCGGCCCCCTCCGTCGGCTTCGCCGACACCTCCCCCAAGGGGGGAGGATTTTGGTCTCCGCCATTCGCATTCCTCCCCCAGAGGGGGAAGGGGACCGCGCGCAGCGTGGTGGAGGGGTCTGGACGCCCCATTGACGCCTGGGATGCGGTGAAGAGCCCCCCCGTCTCTCCGCTTCGCTCCGAGCCACCTCCCCGCCAAGCGGGGAGGAGACAGGGCGTTACAGCTCAGTTCGCCTTGCGGATCAGCTCATCCGCCAGGGCGGCGGTCAGATAGCCGTCGGCGATGCGGCCGTTGGCCAGCTGCCAGCGGCGCAGGGCCGCGCGCGTGTTGGCGCCGATCACCCCGTCCACGCCGCGGGTGTCGTAACCCAGCCGCGTCAGAGCCGCCTGGGCGCCGATCCGCTGGTCGCGCGACAGGGAGGCGTCGTTGGGCCAGGCCTTGGTCAGGCCCGGCTTGCCCATGATCCCGTCCGCCGTCAGGCCGATCGCCAGGGCGTAGGAGACCGAGTTGTTGTAGCTGCGGATCACATAGTGGTTCGGCAGGGCCAGGAAGGCCGGGCCGTTGGCCCCCTGGGGCAGGAGGATGGTCGCATCCTCCACCGCCTCGGCGCCGTTCGGCGTGCCGCCCTGGGCCAGGCGCACGCCCTTGGCCGCCCAATAGGCCCAGTCGTGTTTGGGCCCTTCCGCCAGGGCGTAGTCGAAGCCGGCGGGCAGGACGACCTCATAGCCCCAGGTCTGGCCGCGCTTCCAGCCCGCCTGGGCCAGCAGATTGGCGGCCGAGGCCAGGGCGTCGGCGTCGTCGCCCCAGATGTCCACCTTGCCGTCGCCGTCCTGATCCACGCCCAGGCGCAGATAGTTGTCCGGCATGAACTGGGTCTGGCCCATGGCGCCGGCCCAGCTGCCCTTCAGGCCCGCCCGTTCGCGGCGGCCGTCGACGACGATGTCCAGGGCGTCCTTCAACTGGGCCTCGGCCCAGTCGCGGCGGCGCCCGTCATAGGCCAGGGTCGCCAGGGAGCGGATGACGTCATAATCGCCCTGGACCTGGCCGAAGGCGCTTTCCTGGGCCCAGACGCCGACCAGGATTTCAGAGGGGACGCCGAAACGCTGGACCACCGCCCAGGGCACCCGGTCGATCCGCTGCTTGGCCTGGGCGATCCGCACCGCAGTCACGGCGTTCTGGATATAGGCGCCGGCGGGCTTGGAGAATTCCGGCTGATTCCGGTCCAGCCGCACCACGCTGGGGTCCGGCGTCAGACCGGCCAGTTCCCGCTCATAGTCGGCGCGACGGGCGCCGCCCTTGCGCGCCAGAAAGCCCTGCTTCCAGCCCTCGAACCCTTCCTGGTCATAGGCGGCGAGCGGCGGCGCCTGCGGCGTCGGCGGCGGGACCACGGCGGCGGGAACCGGATCAGGCTGCGGCGTCGGCAGGGACACCGGCGGCTCCGGCAACATGGGAGCGCAGGCCGCGACGGAGCCGATGAGGAGAAGGCGATAGGAAAAGCGCATGAGATTCAGACTACAGTCCCCGAACGGATAGGGGAAATGACATACGCGCGAAGCGGTTTCGCCGGCCCTGATCCGCCTGGGAGGAGAAAAGTCCGTCCACGGACTCCCCAATCAGCGTCGTTAACCCTCATTTATATCGACGGAGGCGCCCGCTGCGGCGTAATGGCGCAGACTTCTCCGACGGCCTGATGGCGGAGTGGCGACGCAACGGGCGTGCAAACCCGAATACCCTCCGTTCGACTCGGAGGTCAGGCCTCCATATTTTTTGCGCTATCGCGCTTCGCGCTGCTTGAGCGCATTTTTTGGCGCTACCGCGCTTTGCGCTGCTTGAGCGCGTTTTGGCGCTACCGCCCTTCGGGCGGCTTGAGCAGTGGGGTGGGAAGGTCGCCGTGGACAGGCTGGGAGTGGCTTTAGCGGGTTTTCGGTCCCAAGCGGCTTGACCTTCTAAGGACCGCTCTCTATACGACCGCCTCCGCCGCGATCCGCCCGGATCAGCGGCTTTCTTATTGGCTTCTCTCAGGACGTCCGACCATGAAGGTCCGCAGCTCGCTCAAGTCCCTGAAGACCCGTCACCGCGACTGCAAGGTCGTGCGTCGCAAGGGCCGGGTCTATGTCATCAACAAGACCGACCCGCGCTTCAAGGCCAAGCAAGGCTAAGCTGCGTTCGAGGCGCACTGCTCGGCGGCGCGCGCACGCAGGTCTGCCCAAGCCGCCCAAGGGGCGGTAGGGCAGGAAAAGCCCTGACGATCCACAGGCTGCGGATTCTGTCCGCGGCCTTTTTCGTGTTCGCGGTTGAGTCGCGCCGGACGGCGTGGTTAGCGTCCGCGCCTGATTTCTGGAGTATTCCCCATGGCCGATGACGCCTCGTTCGACGGCAATCCCGACGTCCTGACCGCAACGGCCCAGGGCCGTCTGCGCACCATCATCGAGCGGCTGGAGCGCCTCGAAGAGGACAAACAGGCCGTCATGACCGACATGAAGGAGGTCTTCGCCGAGGCCAAGGGCGAGGGTTATGACGTCAAGGTCCTGCGCAAGGTCATCCGCATCAGGAAGCAGGACAAGGCCAAGCGCCAGGAGGAGGAGGCCATCCTGGACCTCTATCTGTCGGCCCTCGGCGAGGTCTGAGGAGATTAGGGGCTGAAGCGCAAACCGCCTTCCGACAGCCCCTTCGAGGCCCAGCGCAAGGCCGCCCAGCGGTCTGCGCTCAATGCTCTCAAACGCGCCCGCCGCTCAGCCGAGAAGGCGGGCGTTTCCTTGTCCGAATGGGAGGGGGAGTTCCTTGATTCGGTCAGCGAGCGGGTGAAAACCCACGGCCGCGCCTTCGCCGACCCCGAAAAGGGCGCGCCGGGCCAGGCTTTGTCGGCCATGCAGGGCCGCAAGCTGAAGGAGATCGCCGCCAAGGCGAAGGGCGAAGAGCCGAAACGTTGGGGACGCAGCAAGACGTCTGGCTCGAATCGACCTCAGGATTACGGCAACACAACGGGGGAAGACTGATGTACGCTATCCTGGCCGGCTTTCGCCGCTTGGCGGATTTCAAAGGGCGGGACAGGCGATCGCAGTTCTGGCCGTATGCCCTGACCGTTGTCGGACTGTCTTTCGTCGGGCTTTGGTTGGGTATGATCCCGACGATGACCGCCGTGTTTGAACAGGCGTCTGCGGCCGCAGCGACAAACCCCGAGGCGGCGACCGTTGTCAGCGGCCCGGGGCACTACTCGGTCGAAATCCACGATCCGACGTTCATGCCGGATATGGGCCCGTTTTTCCTGGTTCTGAGGATCGGCGTGGCAGCGGTTGTGATCCTTTTGGCCGCCGCCGTGACGCGCCGTCTGCATGACACCGGCCGGGCGGGCTATTGGGGTCTGCCGCCTGTGGTGTTTCTGACGATCGGCCTGACGGCGTTTCCCACTGTAATGACCAGCTTCATGCGGGAGAATGCGCCGGACATAGGCCTGTTCATGCTGCTGTTTCTCAACAACGTCCTCTACATGGCCAGCCTGATCGGTCTTGTTATCCTGCTTGTGCTGGACGGCAAGAAGACGGTGAACCGCTACGGTCCTCCGCCGGCTGGATCTTAGCCCGCCTCTTTCAGCTGCCCCTCCAGCCCCTGTTCGCGAACCTTGCGGTACAGGGTCGAGCGGCCGATGCCCAGGCGGCGGGCGATTTCGCTCATGTGGCCGGCGTAGACCTCGATGGCGTGCTGGATCAGGTCGCGTTCGATGTCTTCCAGCGTCCGCAGATGGCCGCGGTCGTCCAGGATGCGGATCGGTTGTTCCGGCAGGGGCGGCAGGTCGGCGTAGGACGGCGCGGCGGCGGGCGGCGTGGGCGTCGCATCGGGCAGGGGCGCGGCCACGCCCGAGATGGACGGGAAGTCATAGGGCTGGAGGAAGGGCGAGTCGGCCAGGACGATGGCGCGGAACACCGCATTCTCCAGCTGGCGCACATTGCCGGGCCAGTCATAGGCCTGGAGCAGGGCCAGGGTCTCAGGCGCGCAGCCGACGATCCGCCGGCCTTCCTCGGCGTTGAAGCGGGCGATGAAATGATCGACCAGGGCCGGAATGTCCTCGCGCCGGTCGCGTAAGGAAGGCGCCTCGATCGGGAAGACGTTCAGCCGATAGAACAGATCCTCGCGGAAGGCGCCGTCCTTAACCTGCTGAGCGGGGTCGCGATTGGTGGCCGAGACGATGCGGACGTCGATCTTGACCGGGCGCTTGCCGCCGACGGGGTCGATCTCGCCTTCCTGCAGGGCGCGCAGCAGCTTGACCTGAAGATCCAGCGGCAGTTCGCCGATTTCGTCCAGAAACAGGGTGCCGCCGTCCGCCTCGCGGAACTTGCCCAGAGTCTTGTCGACGGCGCCGGTGAAGGCGCCCTTCTCGTGGCCGAACAGGATGGATTCCGCCAGATTGGCGGGCAGGGCGCCGCAGTTGACGGCGACGAAGGGCTTGCCGGCCCGGTCGCCAGCGCCGTGCAGGGCGCGGGCGATCACCTCCTTGCCGACGCCGCTCTCGCCGGTGATCAGGACGGGGATGGAGGACTTGGCCGCCCGGGCGCCGAGGGCCTTGACCATCCGCATGGGGGCGCTGTCGCCGATGATGTCGTCGAAGCTGGCGCGGCCCTGGACCCGCTTGGTCAGACGACCGACCTCGGTGGTCAGCTGCTCCAGCTTGAGGGCGTTGCGCACCCCGACCAGCAGGCGTTCGGGCCCGACCGGCTTGACGAAGAAGTCCTGGGCGCCGGCCTGCATGGCCTTGACCACGGTGTCGATGCCGCCGTTGGCCGTGAGCACGATGACCGGCGTGGTCAAGCCCCCGCTGCGCAGCTCGGCCAGACACTCCAGACCCGACATCTCGGGCATGATCATGTCCAGCAGGATGACGTCGGCGCCGCCGCCGCGCGTCATCCGGTCGATGGCCTCGCCGCCGCTTGCGGCATGGACCACGGCGTGACCGTCGCGTTCGAGCACAGCCTGCAACAGGCGGCGCTGGGTCGGATCGTCGTCGACCACCAGAACGGTCTTGGCCATGGGGCGTCCCTTGTCATCACCGAGGGGCCGCCCGTGGATCGGACTGGCCCGTTTCGGGACGATTTCTAGGGGGACGAGGTGAAAATCGGGTGAGGGGGCGTGGTGACCGGGGGGTTAACGGGTGTTTGGCTCTTCGCATCGGATCTGCGGCTGGGCTTTCAGCGTCCGACCGCCCACGACCAGGTTGGGCAGGCTGGCGGGGGCGACCGTCACAGCCTCGGCGAAGGCGTTCAGCAGATCCTTCGGCGCCGCCGTCCCGCATACGGCGCTGTAGGACCCGGTTTGCGACCATTGTCCCCCGGCGTCCTGGGCGAAGGCCATGATGCTCCCCGGCGCCGCCAGCAGAACCTCGACCCGGCCGTCGCCGTCCAGGTCCAGGGTGCGCAGACGGCAGGGAGCCTCATTGTTGCAGGCGTACATGAGACTGTCTTGCCGGCTCAGTTGTGCGGTGAAGCTGGACGGCGTCGTCTGGCCGGCGACAGGTTGGATGCGGACGGCCGCCGCCCGTTCATTCCGGTCCTGGATGGAATAGGCCTCGCGATTTACGCGCACCCTGGCCTCGCGCGCCAATTCGGCGGTCTTCGCATCCGACGACCGCATAAGCCGGTCCAGAGCCGCCAGACCGGCCTTGCCGCTGTCAAAGCGCAGGAAGTCGAAGTCGAAATCCTGAGGTTTCACCGCCCCGCGCTCCAGCCGCGCCACCTGGTCCGCGACCGACAGGCGCGCGGGGTCCAGCAGGGGGCTGAACAGGGCCAGGACGGCGGCGACGGCCAGAACGCCTGCGGCGACATTGGTCGTCTCCAGCGGGCGCATCCAGCCGCCGGGCCGCACGGCCGCGATCAGATAACCGACCGCATAGACGGCGCCGACGACCGCGCAGGCCAGGGCGATGATCCGATCCGGCGTCAGGCCGTGCTGGCCGATCCGCAGCGCCAGACCCCAGAAGGCCAAGCCAATCAGGGGCGCGACCAGAACCCCGGCGATCCGGGTGGCGATCCGCAGGGCCGCCGGCGGCAGATTGTCGGGCCGTCCGTCCTGATAGGCGGTGTTGATCAGGATGATGAGGGCGGCGGCCGCGGCCAGCACCAGGGCCGTGGCGCTGCCCGTGTCCCACAGGCGCTCCAGGCCGGTGAAGGGCAGGGCGGCCAGAAAGCCCGCCGTCAGCAGGGCGATGACGGGCAGCAGCCAGGACAGCAGCATCAGGGCCACGGTCCGCACGCCCCGGATCAGGCCGTCGCGCACATCGGTCAGCTGGACCGCCAGGGCGAGGGCCAGGCAGGTGACGGGTATGGCGAACCAGGCCTCGCCGATCAGGGAGCTGAGGGCCTTGACGCCGATGACGTGGAACAGGGCAGCGCCCAGTTGCAGCAGGAGCCAGAAGGCCAGGGTGAAGCCCAGGGACAGCGCCAGCTGCACGCCCGCTTTCCAGGCCACGTCGAAATAGGCGTGATAATCGGCCCGCCAGCGCCGTTCGCGGATCGCCGGCAGGATCAGGTGGTGGGCCACGAAGAGGGCGGCGGCGCTGAAGGCCAGGACGGGAACCTCAAGATAGGGGGCCTGGTCGTTTTCGGGGATCACCCGCCGCGCCACGTCGTGCCAGCCCATCAGGAACAGGGCCGTCGCCGCTGCGGCCGCCCACAGAGCCAGCGGCAGGGGCTTCAGCCGTCCAACCGCCGCCAGAAGCACGGCGGGCGCATAGCCGAAGGCCAGGGCCAGCCCGCCGAACACCTCGGGCCGGGTGTCGGGCCACATCCCGACCTCGGCCGCCCGGTACAGCAGATACAGGGCGCCGCCCTGGATCAGACCGGTCGCCAGGCGCGCGGCGAACAGCCGACCTTGCCCGTCCAGCCCCTTGCGCCCGCCGTCCTGCATCCACTCGTTCATGACGCTCGCCCCCGTGTTGCGGCCCAGTATGAGGCAGCTGGATACGGCAAGATAGCGGCGCGCGGTTGCGGCACGGCCGAACCTTCCCCAAAACAGGGGTATGAACGCCCCCTTCAAGACCCCCGACATCGACGCCCCCCTGTGGGACCTGTCCGACCTCTACGCCTCGCGGGACGACGCCCGGCTCGCCGCCGACCTGACGCGGGCGCGCGCCCTGGTGGACGAGATGAACGGCCTGCGCGGGCGCCTTGCGGGGACGTCGGGCGATCCGGCCGCCCTGGGGGCGGTGCTGGATCAGGCGATCAGCCTGTATGAGCAGGCCTCCGACATCCTGGGCGCGCTCGGCGCCTACGCCTTCCTGTCGGCCTCGACGGCGCGGGACGATGCGGGGGCGCAAGGGTTCGAGGCGGATGTGCGCGAAAAGATCACCGCCATCGCCACCCCGACCGTCTGGCTGACGCTGGAGATCAACCAGATCGACGACGCGGCCCTGGAGGCCGCGCTTCAGGCCCACGCGGGGGCCGCGCGCTGGCGGCCGTGGCTGCGGCGGGTGCGGGCCATGAAGCCGCATGAATTGTCCAGCGAGCTGGAGACCTTCATCGCCGAACGCGGCCCGATCACGGCCCAGTGGCCGCGCCTGTTCGACGAACAGCTGGCGGCGCTGCGCGCTAAGGCAGGGAATGAGAGCCTGACCCTGGCCGAGGCGCTGAACCGCCTGTCCGATCCCAAGCCCGCGCGGCGCAAGGCCGCCGCCGAGGGCCTGTCGGAGGCCTTGGCCGCCCGCGCCCCGACCCTGGCCCTGGTGCTGAACACGGTCGCCGCCGACAAGGCGATGGAGGATCGCTGGCGCGGCTTCAAACGCCCCGCCGACAGCCGACACCTGGCCAATGAGGTCGACGGCGAGGCGGTGGACGCCATGGCCGAGGCCGTCGCCGAAGCCTATCCGCGCCTGTCGCACCGCTATTACGCCCTGAAGGCCAAGGCCATGGGCAAGGCGCGGCTGGATCACTGGGACCGCAACGCCCCGATCGAGACCACCGCCCCGCGCGCCTTCACCTGGAGCCAGGGCCGGGAGATCGTTCTGGACAGTTTCTCGGACCTGGGGGCCGAGTTCGCCGAACGCGCCGCCGGCTTCTTCGACCGGCCCTGGATCGACGGCCGCGCCCGGCCGGGCAAACAATCGGGCGCCTATGCCCATCCGGTCACCGCCGACCGCCATCCCTATGTCTTCCTGAACTGGATGGGCGAGCGGCGCGACGTCCTGACCCTGGCCCACGAACTGGGCCACGGGGTGCACCAGACCCTGGCGGCGGACCAGGGCACGCTTCTGGCCGACACCCCTCTGACCCTGGCCGAGACCGCCTCCATCTTCGCCGAGGGTCTGACCTTCGACCGTCTGCTGGCCACGGCGCCCAAGCGCGAGCAGCGTGGTCTGCTGGCCGGGAGGATCGAGGACGGGCTGAACACCGTGGTGCGACAGATCGCCTTCCACCGGTTCGAGACCCGTTTCCACGACGAGCGGCAGAAGGGCGAGGTCTCGCAGCAGCGGATCAATGAACTGTGGCTGACCGAGATGGGCGCGTCCCTGGGGCCGGCCGTCACCTTGAACCCCGGCTATGAGCACTGGTGGGCCTACGTCAGCCACTTCGTCCACTCGCCCTTCTACGTCTACGCCTACGCCTTCGGCGACCTGCTGGTGGCGGCCCTGATGGAGGCGCGGCGGGCCGATCCCAAGGGGTTCACGCCCCTGTACCGCGACCTGCTGGCCGGGGGCGGGGCCAAGACCTATGTCGAGGCCCTGAAGCCCTTCGGCCTCAATCCGCGCGATCCGGCCTTCTGGAGCGTGGGCTGCAAGCGTCTGGAGCGGCTGGTGGATCAGTTCGAGGCGCTGGGGTGAGGGTGTGTGCTTGAGCGGCGTCGAACCCGCGCTATAGTCGCGCCAACGACAAGACCGAGGGAGCTCTCATGGCCAAGGCCAAAAACCCCGCCACCGCCCAGGCCGACGCCGATGCGAGCGCCTATGTCCGAGGCGGGATGCAGATCAATGAACAGGTCTCGACCTTCCACCTGTTCATGGGCCTGACCAAATGGGGCGCCCTGGCCGTGGCCTGCGTGCTCGTGTTCCTGACCCTGTGGTTCCATCCGGGCGGAACCTTCGTCGCGGGCTTCATAGGGGCTGCGGCCCTGGCCGTCGTCGGCTTTTGGGCTCTCAAGCCCAAGGGCGGCGCAGGCCACTGATCCGTTCGCCCGACACGGGTCTTTGACGGCGTCGGTGGAACCGGCCTAGGCTCGTCTCCCAGCTTCAATGAGAGGGGATTCGCTTGGCCGTCGTTATCGCCGCCACCCGTGAACGTCGCGAAGGCGAGACGCGCTGCGCCGTCACGCCTGAAACGGTGAAGAAGCTGATCGCGCTCGGCGCCGCCGTCTCGGTCGAGGCAGGGACCGGACTGGGCTCGTCCATTCCCGACGCCGACTACGCCGCCGCCGGCGCGACGGTGAAGCCCGACACCCGCGCCGTGCTGGACGGCGCCGACATCGTGCTGAAGGTCCGCGGCCCCACGGCCCAGGAGACCAGCGCCCTGAAGCCCGGCGCCATCGTGGTCGCCATGCTGGACGCCTGGCGCGACAAGGCCACGGTCGAGGCCCTGAAGGGGGCGAACGCCACCGCCTTCGCCATGGAGTTCGTGCCTCGCATCACTCGCGCCCAGGTGATGGACGTCCTGTCGTCCCAGGCCAATCTGGCCGGATACCGGGCGGTGATCGAGGCGGCCTACGCCTATGGCAAGGGTTTCCCGATGATGATGACGGCGGCCGGCACGGTCGCCGCCGCCAAATGTTTCGTCATGGGCGTCGGCGTCGCCGGGCTTCAGGCCATCGCCACGGCGCGGCGGCTGGGCGCCGTCGTCACCGCCACCGACGTCCGCCCCGCCACCAAGGAACAGGTCGAGAGCCTGGGCGCCAAATTCCTGGCCGTCGAGGACGAGGAGTTCAAGAACGCCCAGACCGCCGGCGGCTACGCCAAGGAGATGTCGGCGGAGTATCAGGCCAAACAGGCCGAACTGACCGCATCTCACATCGTCAAACAGGATGTGGTGATCACCACCGCCCTGATCCCCGGCCGCCCGGCGCCGCGGCTGCTGACGGCGGCCCATGTGGCCTCGATGAAGCCGGGCTCGGTCATCGTCGATCTGGCGGTCGAGGCGGGCGGAAACGTCGAGGGCTCGAAGCTCAACGAGGTCGTGACCACCGCGAACGGCGTCACCATCGTCGGCTGGTCCAACCTGCCCGGCCGCATCGCCGCCGACGCCAGCGCCCTGTACGCCCGCAATCTGACGGCCTTTGTGGGGCTGATGGTCAAGGACGGGGGGCTGGCGGTCGATCTTGAGGACGAGATTCTGAAGGCGGCCGTTGTGACGCACGGCGGGGCCGTAGTGCATGAGGGGGTGAGGGGATGATTACCGTCAAAGCCAGAAACGTTTTGAGGAAGTTCGCCCTCCTCGTACTGCTGGCAGGACCGGTGTTTCACTCGGGCTTGGTCATGAGCCTCGGCGTATCGCGTGGATTTTCGCAGGGGACCTTGATCCTGGGCGTGCTGAACGAAGTTCCCGCGATCCTCGTCAATATGGCGATAGCAGGCGTTCTTCTCGTTGCGCTCAGCATTGACGAACGCATTGAAAATAGAGGCGCTTGATGGAACACGTCGATCCCACCGTCTTTCGCCTGGCCATCTTCGTCCTGGCCATCTTCGTCGGCTATTATGTCGTCTGGAGCGTGACGCCGGCCCTGCACACGCCGCTGATGGCCGTGACCAATGCGGTGTCCAGCGTCATCATCGTCGGCGGCCTGATTGCGGCGGCGGCCGTGTCGGGCGATGCGACCGGCCCCAGCGCCTGGATCGCCAAGGGCGCGGGCGTGGCGGCCGTGACCCTGGCCAGCGTCAACATCTTCGGCGGCTTCATGGTCACCCGGCGGATGCTGGCCATGTACAAGAAGAAGGAGCGGCCGGCTCAGAAGGGCGCGGCATGATCGACCCCGCCCAGATCGCCATAACCGGCTCCTGGATCGCCACCGGCGTCGGTTTCGGCCTGTGGCTGTACGGCTGGTTCGGGACCAAGATCCCGATCAAACGCCAGCGGCTGCACGACTGCGGCATCGCCCTGGTGTTTTCGGCCATTCTGGTCCGGGTCGTGACCCAGGACCGGCAGCTGGGCGTTTTCGAATGGGCCCTGTTCTTCATCGGCCCCCTGTTCATCGCCGCCGCCCTGTGGCGGCTGGCGCGCACGTCTTGAGGGGAGGGGCGTGATGAACGCATCCTTGGCCGCGCTGGCCTACCTGGTTTCCGGCGTTCTGTTCATCCTGTCTCTGCGCGGCCTGTCCAGCCCCGAGACCAGCCGCCAGGGCAATACCTTCGGCATGATCGGCATGGCGCTGGCCATCGGCGTGACCCTGCTGACCCTCGGCGCCACGCGGGCCTTGGACCCCCTGACCCTGGGGCTGATCGCGGGCGGGGTCGTGGTCGGCGGCGGGATCGGCGCCCTGATCGCCCGGCGCGTCGCCATGACCGACATGCCCCAGCTGGTCGCCGCCTTCCACAGCCTGGTCGGCATGGCCGCCTGCCTGGTCGCCATCGGCGCCGTCTATGCGCCCGAAGCCTTCGGAATCCTGTCCGAGGACGGGACGGGCATCAAAACCCTGTCGATCGTCGAGCTCAGCCTGGGCGTCGCCATCGGCGCCATCACCTTCACCGGTTCGGTCATCGCCT
The DNA here is from genome assembly GCF_059424365.1 of Brevundimonas sp. GW456-12-10-14-LB3. Taxonomy (NCBI): domain Bacteria; kingdom Pseudomonadati; phylum Pseudomonadota; class Alphaproteobacteria; order Caulobacterales; family Caulobacteraceae; genus Brevundimonas; species Brevundimonas sp. GW456-12-10-14-LB3. Next base: position 12,256 of record NZ_JBWKZJ010000036.1, on the reverse strand, counting down.
TCGCCAAGCTGAACGGCAACATGTCGGGCGCGCCGATCCTGCTGCCGGCGCGGCACCTGATCAACGTCGGCCTGGGCCTGGCCCTGGTCTTCCTGATCGGGATTCTGATCGGCACGGGCGGCTCGGCCGTCTGGGCCTTCTGGGGCGTCTTCATCCTCAGCCTGGTGCTGGGCGCGACCCTGATCATCCCCATCGGCGGCGCCGACATGCCCGTGGTGGTGTCGATGCTGAACTCCTACTCCGGCTGGGCGGCGGCGGCCCTGGGCTTCACCCTGGAGAACATCGCCCTGATCATTACCGGCGCCCTGGTCGGCAGTTCCGGCGCGATCCTGAGCTACATCATGTGCAAGGGCATGAATCGCAGCTTCGTCAGCGTCATCCTGGGCGGTTTCGGCGGGGATGCGGCGGCGGCCGGCGCGGGCGGGGCCAGGGAGACGCGGCCGGTCAAACAGGGCTCGGCCGAGGACGCCGCCTTCATCATGAAGAATGCGTCCAAGGTCATCATCGTGCCCGGCTACGGCATGGCCGTGGCCCAGGCCCAGCACGCCCTGCGCGAAATGGCCGACAAGCTGAAGGAAGAAGGGGTCGAGGTGAAATACGCCATTCACCCCGTCGCCGGCCGCATGCCGGGCCATATGAACGTCCTGCTGGCCGAGGCCAACGTCCCCTATGACGAGGTGTTCGAGCTGGAGGACATCAACGCCGAATTCGCCACCGCCGACGTCGCCTTCGTCATCGGCGCGAACGACGTCACCAACCCCGCCGCCAAGACCGACCCCCAGTCGCCCATCTTCGGCATGCCGATCCTGGACGTGGAGAAGGCAGGGACCGTGCTGTTCATCAAGCGCGGCATGGGCTCAGGCTATGCCGGCGTCGAGAACGAGCTCTTCTTCCGCGACAACACCATGATGCTGTTCGCGGACGCCAAGAAGATGGTTGAGGGGATCGTGAAGGGGCTTTGAGCGCCCGGCCGCTCAGTGCGGCGCCTGGCCATAGGCGTCGAACACCGGTTGCAAATGGCTCTGGTATCGCCGCCACGCTTCACGCGAGGTCGTATAGAGCGGCCGACGAACCTGGGCGAAGCTGGCGGTCGTCACGGCGCGTTTCGTCAGATGAAAATCCTTGAGACCGGGGCGGAGCGGCAGGCCCGCGTGCTCCAAGATCCGCGCGATCCAAGGCTCGGCATCGACGACGAGGTCTTCATAGGGGACGGTCAGGATGCGATCCCCCAGAACCGCCGTCCAATGTGCGTACAGCCGATCCTCGCCGACGAAATACCGACCCATGTCGCCCAGGGAAAGGCTCCAGTCCACCCCTCCGGCGAACCGGGTGCGCAGGCAGGACCAGGCGACAGCGCCGGGGCTGCGACGCAGCCAGATGAAGCGCGCCTGGGGCAGGACCTTTGCGATCAGGCCCAGGTAGCGGCTGTGGTTCAGGGTCTTGTCCACCACCCGGCCGTCTGGGCCGAACCGCTGGTCCAACAGGCGGCGATAGGCGCGACCGACCCCGGCCAGACCCGCCGTCCCCCGGGCCTGGATGAAGCCGCCGACGGCCTCGGGCGTGAAGCCGCGAACGGGCATGGCGGCGACGCTGAACAGGTTCAACTCCGCTCCGTCCCTGACCGCCTCGTGGCTGACCAGGATCTGTTCGACCAGGGTGGTGCCTGATCGCGGCAGACCCAGGACGAAGATCGGTCGGCCGTCGTCGTCCAGCCCGTCCGGCAGGCGCGCGTGAAAATCAGCCGTCCAGCCTGAGACCACCGTTTCGACGAACCGGTCGGTGGCGTCCGCATCATAGGGGCGGAGAGGCCTTAGGATTGCGGCGGCCTTGGCATAGGCGGCGAAGGCCTGATCGGTCTCGCCCCGGTCGTGCAAGGCCTTGCCCAGGGCGTAGAAGGCGGTGCTGCGCGCCTCATCGGTCTCCTTGCGTCTCGGTATGGCCTCGGTGAGGGCGACCAGGGCTTCGAAATCCGGATCGTCGGCCTGGAAGGTCTTGGCCTCTGCGATCGCATGCCAGGACGCGGCGCTCGCGGCGGCCGACGTGGCCAGGGCCACGGCGCGCCGAAGATCCAACATCGACTGTTCCGCGTCGCCCAGCTGCGCCCGGCAGGTTCCCAGGAAATGCCAGGCGGCCGGATCGCCGCCGCGCGTCTCAGTCAGGCGGACGCCCACCGCCTGGGCTTCCGCCAAACGTCCATGATGCGCCAGCATCTGCCCCAGCGCCAGCCAGGGTCCAGGCTGAGCGGGATCGACGGCGGCGAAGCGGCGCGCGGCGACCAGGGCCGCCTCGGCCTCGCCGATCATGGAAGCCAGCCGCGAAACGGCGCCCCACCCCTGGCCCAGAGGGGCGTCGGACTGAACGGCCTGAATCAACAGTGCGGCGCAGGCGTCCCGGTCCCGCGCCTTGAAGGCTTCAAGCGCCTGATTGACCCATTGAGTCGCCCGGTTCTTCGCCGCCGTCACCTCTTCTCCCAGCCCCCGGTTAGTCGTCCGTCGCTCCGGTCAAAGCCGGCGATAAACTTCACCTATCCCAGGCCGCCGAGTGGCGCTATGGGCGGGAAATGAGTTTTAAGACGACACGGTTCGAAGCCCTGGATTCCCTGCGCGGGGTGTGCGCCGTCCTGGTGGTGATGTTCCACATGCCCGTGGCCAGCCATTGGCGGACCTGGGACTTCATCCAGCACGCCTATCTGTTCGTCGATTATTTCTTCGTCCTGTCGGGCTTCGTCATCGCCCACGCCTATGCCGAGCGGCTGAAGACGGCGCAGGACGCGGGCCGGTTCATGGTGCGGCGGTTCGGGCGGATCTGGCCGATGCATGTGCTGATGCTGGCCGCCTTCATCGGGCTGGAGGTGGCGCGGCTGGTCTTCCACTTCGATGGGGCCGAGCCCTTCACACGCGATCGGTCGGTGGGGGCGATCTTCACCAATCTGGCCCTGGTTCAGGCCTGGCATGTCCATCCCTATCTGACCTGGAACGGGCCGTCGTGGACGCTCAGCGCCGAATGGGCCTGCTATCTGATCTTCGCCGGCCTGGTGCTGGTCGCGCCCCGGCGGTTCCGCTGGATCGGGCTGGTTCTGGCGATTATCGGCGGGGTTCTGGTGGTCAGCTACGCCCGGCGCTGGATGAACACCACCTATGACTTCGCCGTGCCTCGCGCGGTTTACGGCTTCTTCCTGGGCTGTCTGCTGCAGGGCCTATGGACGAACATCCCCCGCTTGAAGGGGCTGGCCGCCACGGGGCTGGAGATCGCCGCCGTCGCCGTCGTCTGTCTGTTCGTCGCCTGGGCCGAAGGACCGGTGACGGTCGCCGTCACCCTGGTCTTCGTCGTCCTGGTCTGGGTCTTTGCGGGCGAGGAGGGGCGGGTGTCGCGCCTGCTGGATCATCCCGCCCTGGTCACGCTGGGTCGATGGTCCTTCTCCATCTACATGGTCCATATGTTCATCCTGACCGTGATGCTGATCATCGCGCGCAAGCTGGACTGGATGCCCGGCGGGCGGCGTGTCGATTTCGGCTCGGTCTGGCTGAACGACCTGTTCGCGCTCGGCCTGTTCGGCCTCATCGTCGGGGTCGCGGTGGTGGCGCACAATCACGTCGAACGCCCGGCCCAGCGGCTGATTGATCGCTGGACCAAGCCGAAAGCCGCCTGATGAAGCCGGCCTGAGATCAGGCCGCCATCCGCCATTCCGGGGCGTCCCATTCCGACCGGGCCTCGTCCCACAGCATGTCCTCGTCCGAATAGCGGCTGCTGGCGGCGGCGGAGATGACGTCCACCACCTGCTCCTCCAGCCGATCCCAGATGACGGCCAGGTCCGACGATCCGTCGGCCTCGCACGGCACGATGATGTAGCGGTTGGCGTTGACGGCCTTGTGGGCCAGGGGGGCGGTCGGTTGGAACTGAGCCATCTGATGATCTCCTGAAGCGGTCGGCCTCTTGTCGATGATTGTGTTATGGCGCACTGATGCGTCAGAAACGGACGTATCATTTTCGAGGGCGACGGTGAGACACGACAAGGCGGCCATGGTGATCGACCTGGCGCGGCGCCTGGCCGCCAGCGCCGAGGGCCTGAGCCTGGACGAGATGGCGCGCGACATGGGCGTCAGCCGCCGCACGGCCGAGCGGATGCGCGACGCCGTCTTCATGCTGTTCCCGACGGTGGAGGAGGTGTCGGACCCGCCGTCGAAACGCTGGCGCATTCGCGGCGGCCTGTCGGCCTTCGAACAGGCGCCGACCGCGACCGAGATGCTGGAGCTGACCAAGGCGGCGACGGCCTTGCGCGCGGCAGGCGAACCGGCGCGGGCGGCGGCGCTGGAGGCGCTCGAACGGAAACTCAAAGCGGCGATGCGCTCCACCACCTTGAACCGGATGGCGCCGGACCTGGAGGCCCTGGTCCGGGCCGAGACCATCGCCGTCCAGGCCGGGCCGCGTCCCTCGGCTGACGAGGCCATGCTGACCGCCATTCGCGGGGCCATATTGGCCCAACAGCCGCTGGGCTTTACCTATTCCCGGCCGGGCGCCGAGCCGCGCCGCCGCAGCGTCGCCCCCTGCGGCGTCATGTTCGGCCGCGCCAACTATCTGGTCGCCGCCGACCGCGAGACCGGCCGCATCCAGACCTTCCGTCTGGACCGGATGAGCCATGTCGCCGCTCAGGACGGGGTGGCGATCCCGCCGCCCGATTTCGACCTGGGCGTCTTCGCCAGCCAGTCCTTCGGCATCTATCAGGACGAGATCGAGGACGTGGTCCTGCGCATCGCCCCGCAAGGCGCGGCCGAGGCCAGGGGCTGGCGCTGGCACCCGACCCAGACGTTCGAGGACCAGCCGGACGGAAGCGTCGTGGTGCGCTTCCGGGCGTCCGGCATGCGCGAACTGGCCTGGCACCTGTTCACCTGGGGCGAACAGGCGGTGATCCTGGCGCCCGAACGGCTGAAGGCGGTCATGGCCGGGGAACTGGCGGCGGCCGAACGCGCTCTGGACGCGGCCCGCAGATGAACAAGGCTTAAGGTGACGCTGTCGCCGGCCGTCGCTATGGCCGCCATGACCTATCGGAGAGCTTCATGCGTTTGAAGACGGCCCTCATCTGTGCAGGCTTGATCGGACTTTCGGCCGTCACAGCCTGCGCCTCGCCCGCCGTCGTTGCGGTTCAAGGTCCGGTCACGGCCGAGGACGGCCGCGTGGCCGTCACCGTCCAGCGCGACGGTGACCGGTGGACCGCCGACTATGTGCTGGACCGCGACGCGCCGGTCTGGGCCTTCTTCCGGTCGGCCCTGCTGCGCGAGAGCCGCCGGCCCTGGCGGCCGGACTGGTGGCGGGTGGAGACGCCGGGCGTCGTGCTGGAGCGGGTGGGGGACTATGACGTGCTGCGCTCGACCGACGGCGGTCCTGTGCCGCGCGACGTGCGCATAGTCATGACGCCGCGCCCCGGCGATCTTGAGGCCGAATATGATCCGGCTCTCGTCTTTTCGGACGGCACGGTGGCGCTGTTTTCCGGCCAGTTCGACGTCATTCCGCTGGAGTCCGTCGCCGCCGCCCGCGCCCTGCCGCGCGATCTGAACGGCGTCGAGGTGCCGGGCGGCCCGGCGGCCGTGACCTGGCGCGACCGGTCCGGGCCGATCCTGTTCAAGGGCGAGCGCAAGCCGGAGGCGACCGCCGTGGACGCCCAGACCTATGTCCTGTTCGGCGACGCCACGACGCGCCGGGGCGACGGGATCACCACCGTCATCGACCCTGGTCTGCCGCGCTGGCTGGGCGACCAACTGGCCGGTTTCACGCCCCAGGTCATGGCCTATTACGCCCGCCGTCTGGGCCCGGCCCAGGGCGAGCCCCCGACCCTGATGGTCAGCTGGACCGGCCCGACCAAATCCCTGTCCAGCATGGGCGGCAGCGTCCTGCCGGGTCTGATCTCGATGAATTTTGAAGGCGAGGGGGTGCTGGACCCCGACGCCCAGGCCCTGGCCCGCGCCCGCTGGTTCATCGGCCATGAGGCGGCGCATTTCTGGCTGGGCTCGCAGGGGCTCAGGTATCAGTACGCCCGCGAAGCCTGGATCACCGAGGGCGGCGCCGACCTGATGGCCGTGCGCGCCCTGAAGGCCATCGACCCCGTCTATGACGATCGGGCCGAGCTTCAGCGCGAGGTGGACGACTGCGTTCGGCTGGCGGCGGGCAGGCCCCTGGCCTCGGCGGGCGATCGGGGCGACAACCGCGCCTATTACGCCTGCGGCGCAGTGTTCGGCCTGGTCATCGAAGGGGCCGAGCGGCGCGCGGGCGGGGGAGACTTCTTCGACGTGGTGGCGGACTTCCAGCGGCGGGACAATGACGACGGAATCCTCAGCCGTGACGAATGGCTGGGCGCCCTGACGCGTCTGTCGCGCGACCCCACCCTGGCCAATGACATCTCGACCCTGCTGGACCAGGGCGTCGCCGATCCGCCCGCCGTTATCGCCCGCCTGTTCCAGCGCACCGGCGTCGCCTTCCGCCTGGAGAACGGCCGGGTGGTGCTCAGTTGAAGGTTTGACGCGGATCAAGGCGGGACCGGCCCGGCGGGCGCATCCAGGCTCCGGAAACAAGGAGCATCGCCATGACCTATTCGAGCCTGATGGTCTATGTGGACGACGAGGCCGACAATGTCGCCCGGATTGGTTTTGCGCGCGATCTCGCGGTCGTCTTCGACGCGACCCTGATCGGCATATCCGTCAGCGAGCCGGAGCCGCCCCTGGTGGACGCCTATGTCGCCGGCGGCATGGCCGGCGAGATCCTGACCCTGCGGCGCGATCAGGCGGACGGGGAGCTGGCCGCCGCCAAGACCCGCTTTCTGGACGCCCTGAAGGACACCGGCATCGCCCATGAATGGCGGGCCGAAACCGGCTATCCCGCCGCCTGCGTCGGGCACCAGGCGCGTGCGGCGGACCTGATCCTGATCGGCCGAGACGCCGGCCGTCTGCCCTATCGGGCGCCGGACGCGGGCGACCTGATCATGAATCTCGGTCGCCCTGTCCTGGTCGCTCCGCCGCGCGCCCAGGCCGCGCCGGTGGACGGCGTCGCCCTGGTGGCCTGGAAGGAGGGGCGCGAGGCCCAGCGCGCCGTCGCCGCCGCCCTGCCGCTGCTGAAACAGGCGCGCGAGGTCCAGGTGGTCGAGATCTGCGCTTCGGCCGACGCTGCAGCGGCCGCCGCCCGCGTCGCCGACGTCGCCGCCTGGCTGCGTCGGCACGGCGTCGTCGCCGAGAGCGAGGCCAAGGTCCGCGACGAACGTCCGGCCGGCGACCGCATCCTGGCCCTGGTCGAACAGACGGGCGCCAATCTGATCGTCGCCGGCGCCTGGGGGCATTCGCGAATGCGCGAATGGGTCCTGGGCGGCGTCACCCAGGCCCTGTTGAACCGCAGCCAGTCCTGGCTGCTGTTCAGCCACTGAGGCCTCAGCGGTCCTCGCGGGCGTGGAAGATGCGGGCGACGACGACGGCGTCCGCATCGACGCGGTACTGGACCACATAGCCGCTGTCGCCGAAGGGGATGTAGAGGTGGCGCAGACCGTCCAGGTCGATCCCGATCATCGGGGTGTCCGCCAGCTGGCTTATGGACCTGGTGATGATATGGCCTGCTCTTCGGGCGGCGTTTGGATTGACGCCCCGCAGAAAGCCGATGACCCGTCGGCGATCCTGAATCGCATCGGGCGACAGCCGTATCTTCAAGCCTTGGCCTTCAACATGGCCTCGATCTCAGCTTCGAAATCCGCCGCCCAGTCCTCGAAATCGACGAACTTGCCGGTGCGGTCATACTCAGCCAGCCGACGTCTGGCCTCGGTGGTGTCATAGGGCGTGGTCGGAGGCCAAGGCTCTGGGCTGTCCATGATGAAGGCGGCGTCCGTCTCCCGAACTTCGAAGTCGCCGGAAGCGGCGTCACGCCCGCTTGCGAGCGCTCGATCCAGAACCGCGACGGCATAGGCTTCCGGCTCCATGCCCGCCGCGCGCGCAGCGGCCTTGAGCCGCTCAAGCGCCTCTTCGGTCAGGGGAAGGGTCAGGACGTGATCGGCCATATCCGCATCATCTCACAACTATGAGTAGCTGTGAACTCACATCGCGGCGAACGGATAGGGGCTGACCGACTTGGCCCAGTCGTCCACGGCCAGGGGCCGGTCGATGGGGGCGGCGGCGCGTTCGGCGCAGGGGTGGCGGTGACACAGGCGGCAGGCGGGGCCGATGGGGGTGACCTCGGGCCGCTCCAGATCCAGGCCGTGGGCATAGGCCAGCCGGTGCGCATGGCGCAGTTCGCAGCCCAGGCCGACGGCCAGGTCTTGGGCCTCGCCATAGCCGTCCCGGCCCTGGCGTTCGACGGTGCGGGCGAAGGTGAACCAGCGGCCGCCAGCCTTCCCGTCCTGGGCGGGCGTCTCGATGATCTGGGTGATGATCCGGCCCGGCGTGCGAAAGGCGCTGTGCAGGCGCCAACGCGGACAGGCGCCGCCGAAGCGCGAGAAGGGAAAGGCGCCCGCCGCATAGCGTTTGGAGATATTGCCCGCCTGATCGACCCGCATCAGGAAGAAGGGCACGCCCCGCGCCGTCGGCCGCGACAGGGTGGTCAGCCGGTGCGCCGCCTGTTCGTAGCTGACCCCGAACCGGGCCTGGAGCCGCGCCAGGTCATAGCCGGTCTCCTCGGCCGTCCGCTGGAAGGCGGCGTAGGGCATCAGGATCGCGGCGGCCAGGGTGTTGGTCAGGGCCACCTTCAGCAGGGAGCGCGTCGGTCCGTCCGGGGCGTTTGCGGCCTGGACCATGTCGTGAAGCGCCTGTCCGTGCTCGGCCAGGGCCAGCTGATAGGCGATGGCGAAGGCGCGAGACGACGGGCCCAGGGTCTCGGACAGCAGCAGACGGCGGCGGTGCAGATCATAGCGCCTGGTCCATTCCACCATGACCTCGGCCGGCAGGGTGCGGACCCCCAGGTCGTGTTTGGCCGCCAGCCGCTGGCGCGCGGCCGGTTCGAAACCGTCGGCATGGGCCGGCGCCTCGGCCGCCAGGACCTCGGCCAGGGCCTCGCCCATCTGGTCCAGTTCGGGAAAGTGGTTGCCGCGCGACTGGATATATTCGCGCACCCATTCGGCGGGACTGGCCTCGACCAGGCCTTCGCCGGTCTCGGCGGCGGCGCGGGCCTTGGCGCGGCCGTCGTCAAAGGCCCGATACAGGCGCAGCAGGGCGTCGGCCACGCCCGGCGCCTCTTCCAGCACCTGCACCAGTTCGTGACGGGGCAGGGCCAAGCCCTTGAACAGAGGATCGGCCAAGACTTCGCCCAGCCGCGCCTCATCGACGGCCCCGCCCTGGTTCAGGCTGCGCAGATCGACGTCATAGGTTTCGGCCAGACGCAGCAGCAACTGGGCCGACACCGGTCGCTGATTGCGCTCTATGTGGTTGAGATAGCTGGGGGAAACCCCCAGGTCGGCCGCCATGGCCGTCTGGGTCAGGGAAAGGTCGCGCCTCAGCCGCTTCAGCCGGGCCCCCAGAAACAGCTTGCGATTGGCGGCGGTGTCCATGGCTGAAGAATGTCACACTATGACTGGCTATGCAAAGTCATGATGTGACAAACTGACTTCATTGATCGGCGCGATCCTGTGTCATTCGTGACTTCTACGTGTTCTTGTCCCTGAGACGGCGGCTGCGGCCGCGCCCTTTCAGAAGACGAGTTCGACCATGACCACCTTCGCCGACCTGGTTCCTTCGCCCGCCGGCCGTTTCGACGGCATCGAGCGCCCCTATACGCCCGAAGACGTCCTGCGCCTGCGCGGCTCGGTGCCGATCACCCACACCCTGGCCGAGCGGGGCGCCAATCGCCTGTGGCAGCTGCTGCACGACGAGCCCTTCATCAACGCCCTGGGCGCCGTCACCGGCAACCAGGCCATGCAGATGGTCCGCGCCGGGTTGAAGGCCATCTATCTGTCGGGCTGGCAGGTCGCGGCCGACGCCAATACGGCCGGCGCCATGTATCCCGACCAGTCCCTGTACCCGGCCAACGCCGCGCCGGAACTGTGCCGCCGCATCAACCGCACCCTTCAGCGCGCCGATCAGATCGAGCACGCCGAGGGCGGCGCCAAGCGTGACTGGTTCGTCCCCATCGTCGCTGACGCCGAGGCCGGCTTCGGCGGGCCGCTGAACAGCTTCGAGATCATGAAGGCCTTCATCGAGGCGGGCGCCGCCGGCGTCCACTTCGAGGACCAGCTGGCCTCGGAGAAGAAGTGCGGCCACCTGGGCGGCAAGGTGCTGATCCCGACCCAGGCGCATGAACGCAATCTGGTCGCCGCGCGTCTGGCCGCCGACGTCATGGGCACGCCGACCATCACGGTCGCCCGCACCGACGCCGAAAGCGCGCAGCTGATCACCTCGGACATCGACGAGCGCGACCAGCCCTTCATCGACCGCGACAACCGCACGCCAGAGGGCTTCTTCCGCCTGAAGGAAGGCACGGGTCTGGACCACTGCATCGCGCGCGGCCTGTCCTACGCCAACATCGCCGACCTGCTGTGGTGGGAGACCTCGCATCCGGATCTGGACGACGCCAAGAAGTTCGCGGAAGCCGTCCAGAAGAAATATCCGGGCAAGCTGATGGCCTACAACTGCTCGCCCTCCTTCAACTGGAAGGCCAAGTTGGACGACGCCACCATCGCCAAGTTCCAGCGCGAGCTGGGCGCCATGGGCTACAAGTTCCAGTTCGTGACCCTGGCCGGCTTCCACGCCCTGAACAACTCGATGTTCGAGCTGGCGGACGGCTATCGCGACAACGGCATGGCGGCCTATTCCGAGCTGCAACAGCGCGAGTTCGCCAATGAGGCGCGCGGCTACACCGCCACCCGCCACCAGCGCGAAGTCGGCACCGGCTATTTCGACCAGGTCGCCACGGTCATCTCCAATGGCACGTCCTCGACCACGGCGCTGAAGGACTCGACCGAGACCGCCCAGTTCACCCACGCGGCTTAAGAAAGGGAACCGCCATGGAACCTCTGACCCAAACCGAAGCCATCATCGACTTTTGCCTGGCGCCCCTGGCGCTCGACGCCGGGACCGAGGCCGAACGCGAGGTGCGCCGCCGCCTGACTCACGTCCTGCGGACCTATCAGGCCAAGGTCGCCAGGCCGATCGCCGTGGACTTCTCGTCTATGCCGTCCCAGGTGATCAACGAGGCCGCCCACGGCTACGAATAGGCCGCGCGCTGCCTGCAAAAGAGAAGAGGCCCGCCCCGATCGCTCGGGGCGGGCCTTTTTTATCGCGTCGAACCGGCTGGGGCTGCGGGGGCTCAGCGGGCGCCCGACGGCGGGGGCGCGGACGCCTGGGCCGAGGCGGCGCCCGGCGTCGGGGTCAGGGTGACGGACACCGGCGTCTGGGCCGGGGGCGGGGGCGTGCCGGTCTCTTCCGGGGCGCCGACGGTGATGGTGGTGTTCAGCACCGCCTGGGTGGTGCAGGTGGCCAGGTCGCGGGTGATGTGGCGGCCCAGGCAGAACATGTCCTCATAGCTGGGGCGCGAAGCCGCCAGGCATTGGAACAGCATCAGCTTGGACATGTTCAGGCAGAATTCGTTGTTCGGCTCCACCACCAGGGCGTCGGTGTTGGCCCGCGCCTCTTCGCCGGCGGCGCCCAGGGCGGCCAGGGCGGCGATGGCCAGGGACCGCACGACCGGCGGCGTATAGGGCGGCGCCTTGCGCGACGCCTCGACCCCTTCCAGGCCCGCGCCGGAATTGGCGGCGGCGAACAGTTTGGCCGATTCATCCGCCGAGGGCAGCATGGCCGCCGCCGACAGGGTCTTGGCGGTCTCCAGCCGAACCTCGCGGTTGGGGATATGGGTGACGGCCCAGCGGCGGCGCGGGTCGTTGCGCTCCTGGATCGTATAGGCGTCGGCCTCGACCGCCTCGGCGATGCCGCGAATGACGACCGCGTCCTTGGCGATGGTCGCCGAGATCAGGCCGGCGGCCGCATCGGCGCCGGGCAGGGTGGCGGCATAGGCCGGATCGGCGACGATGCGGGCGACCATCTCCTGGCGCTGGACCGGATCGACGGCGAACTGACGCACCCCGGCGACGAACTCGGGCGACTGGAGCGCGATGATCGAGCCATAGGCGATCAGGCCGCGCGACAGCTGGGCGGGCTCAAAGGCGACGCCCTTGCGGATGGCGGCCTGAACCGCCTCGGCGTCGGTGAAACCGCCCGGCTGGATGGTTTCGGCCTCGCGCAGGAAGGCCACATAGATGGAGGCGGCCTGGGCCACGCCCTCGTTCAGCGAGACGGGCGGGGGC
>NZ_JBWKZJ010000035.1:0-31513 GCF_059424365.1 Brevundimonas sp. GW456-12-10-14-LB3 | reverse complement strand
GAGCCAGGGCGGCGGCGGTCACGGGCGGGGGGCCGTCAGAGAGGCCTCGGCGAAGCTCGCGCCGCCCTGGCTCTTCAGATCCACCTTGACGTCCACCGACAGACCGGGGCGCAGGGCCAGGTTCCGGTCGGCGCCGCTGACGACGATCCGAACAGGTACGCGCTGGGTGATCTTGGTGAAGTTGCCGGTGGCGTTCTCGACCGGGATCAGGGCGAATTCGGAACCGGTGGCGGGGGCGAAGCTGTCGATCCGGCCTTCGATCTTGCGGCCGGGGAAGGCGTCGGCGGAAATCTCGACGGTTTGGCCCAGCCGCATCCGGTCCAGCTGGGTCTCCTTGAAGTTGGCGACGATATAGGTCCGGGTCAGGGGCACGATCGACAGCAGCTGGGTTCCGGCGTTGACGAACTGGCCGGGGCGGACGCTGCGGGCCCCGACGACGCCGGCGATGGGGGCGCGGATCACCGTGCGGTCCAGGGCGATGCGGGCCTTTTCGACCTGGGCGCGGGCCTGTTCGACGGCGGCGACGCTCTGTTCGCGGGTTGAGCCCAGCACCCCGGCGGTGCGCTGTTCGGCGACCAGGGCGGCCTGGGCCTGGGCCACGGCGGCGTCAGCGGTGACGGCGGTGGCGCGTTCGGTCTGGATCCGCTGCTGCGAGACCCAGCCCTGCTGGGCCAGCTTGCCGTAGCGGTCGACCTCGGCGCGGGCCAGGCCGGCCTGGGCGCGGGCCTGGGCCACGGCGGCGGCGCGGGCGGCGACGGTCGCCTTCTCCTGCTCGGCCTGGGCGTCGACATTGCCGACGGCGGCGATGGCCGCCTGAAGGTTGGCTTCGGCGCGGATCAGTTCGGCGCGCTGGTCGCTGTCGTCCAGCTTGACCAGGACCTGACCGGCCTCGACCCGCTGGTTGTCGCCGACCAGGACCTCGGTCACCCGGCCGGCCAGCTGGGGGCTGACCAGGGTGGTGTCGGCCTGGACGAAGGCGTTGTCGGTGCTCTCCCACCTCTGGCCGTTCAGCCACCAGACGATCCCGCCCGCGATCAGGGCGAGACCGACGAGGATCGCGGCGAACAGCGGCAGGCGTTTCTTCAGTTCAGGGGACATGGGGACATCCGGGGGAGGGTGCGGCGTTTTGAAGCGGCGCTAAAATGGACGTCGCCGTCCAAAAATCAATCTCCAATCGCCAGAAGCCCGATCACGCCTGGTTTTCGTGTATGTCCTCGCCTCATGACCGACCGCGCCCGAGCTTCGAATCCCCTGCCGTCCGAAGTCGATGTGGCGGTCGTCGGGGCAGGGGCGGCGGGGATCGCCGCCGCGCGGCGGCTGGTGCGGCCCGGCCTGTCGGTTCTGGTGCTGGAGGCGCGCGACCGGATCGGCGGGCGCGCCTGGACGGCCCAGGTCGAAGGCGAGGGCCTGGACATGGGCTGCGGCTGGCTGCACTCGGCCGACGACAATGTCCTGGCCCGGCGGGTGGAGGCCGAGGGCCTGACCCTGGACCGGACCCCGCCGCCGTGGCGGACCCAGGCCTTCGATCACGAGATTACGCGCGCCGACCTGGCCGAGTTCGGCGAGGCCTTCGCGGCCTTCGATCAGCGCGTAAGCGAAGCGGCGGCGCGGGGTGAAGACCGGCCCGCCTCCGACTTCTTCGACCCCGACTGCCGTTGGAACGCCCGGATGGACGCCATCTCGGGCGCCCTGAACGGGGCGCGGTTCGCCGAGGTGTCCAGCCTGGACTACGACGCCTATGGCGACACCGGGGTGAACTGGCGAGTGCGCGAGGGGTATGGCCGGCTGGTCGCCCGGCTGGGCGAGGCGGTGTCGGACGCCGTGGTGCGCGACTGCGCCGTGCGGCGCATCGACCGCTCCGGCCCCCTTTTGCGGCTGGAGACCAGCCGGGGCGAGCTGACGGCGCGGGCCGTGATCCTGACGGTCCCCAACAGCCTGATCGCCAGCGAGGCTGTGCGGATCGATCCGCCGGTTCCCGCCTGGCTGGAGGCGACGGCGGGCGTGCCCCTGGGCCTGGCGTCCAAGGTGCATATGACGGTGCGGGGTGCGGGCGACTTCCAGCCCGACACCCAGCTGTGGACGCGGACCGACACGGCCGAGACCGGCGGCTATCATCTGCGACCGTTCGGACGGCCGATGATAGAAGCCTATTTCGGCGCCGGACTGGCCTGGGGGCTGGAGGCGCAGGGGCCTGCCGCCCTGGTCGACTTCGCCGTGTCCGAACTGGTCGCGGCCCTGGGGTCCAACATGAGGCGGCGGCTGGAGGCTGCGGCGGTGTCGAACTGGGGCGTCGATCCTTGGTCGCGCGGCGCCTATTCCCATGCCCTGCCGGGCCATGCGGGGGACCGGGCGAAGCTGCGGATCGCGGTCGAGGACCGGATCTTCCTGGCGGGCGAGGCGACGGCGCCGGTCTATTACGGCACGGCCCACGGCGCCTGGATGGAGGGCGAGCGGGCGGCGGACGCGGCCCTGACGACCCTGGGTCTTGACCCGCGCCGCGACGACGGCGACAGCGAGGCATGAAGCCGACCAAGGCCCAAAAACCCGCCGCCAAGGCCAAGACGCCCGGTCCCAAACGCCCGGCGGTTATGACCGGCGCCTCGGTTCCCGTGCTGCGCTGGCCGCCTGACGAGGACCGGGTCGAGACCATTTTCGAGCGGCTGTCCGGCGTCATGCCCGAGCCGAAGACCGAGCTGAACTTCTCCAACCCCTTCACCCTGGTCGTCGCCGTCGCCCTGTCGGCCCAGACCACGGACGTCGCGGTCAACAAGGCCACCGACCGGCTGTTCCAGGTCGCGGACACGCCGGAAAAGATGCTGGCTCTCGGGGAGGAGGGACTGGTTCCCTACATCGCCTCCATCGGCCTCTATCGCGGCAAGGCGCGGAACGTCATCGCCCTAAGCCGGATCGTGCTGGAGAAACATGGCGGCGAGGTTCCGCTGAACCGAACCGATCTCCAGGCCCTGCCGGGCGTGGGGCGAAAGACCGCCTCGGTGGTGCTGAACGAACTGGGGATCGAGGCCGCCATCGCCGTGGACACCCATGTCTTCCGCGTCTCGCACCGGCTGGGGCTGGCCAACGCCAATACGCCGGACAAGGTGGAGGCCCAGCTGTTCCAGGTCGTGCCGGAGCCGTGGCTGCCCAAGGCCCACCACTGGCTGATCCTGCACGGCCGCTACACCTGCACGGCGCGCAAGCCCAAATGCCTGGCCTGCGTCATCGCCGACCTGTGTCCGTCGCGGGCGGGGCTGGCGGCTCTGGGCGAGGCGGCGCCCTGAGGGGCTTCAGGCGGCGTTCGCCGCCTCTGCGGCTTCCATATCCGCATTCATCGTCTGCAGGATGGCGCGCAGTTCGGCGATCTGGGCGCCGGACAAGGGGAGGCGCTCCACCACCTGGCAACGCACGCCCAGCACCTTCTCACGCAGGGACCAGCCCGCTTCGGTGGGCTCGACCCAGACCCGACGCTCGTCCTCGGCGTCGCGTCGCCGGGTCAGAAGGCCGGACGCCTCCATCCGCTTGACCTGAGGCGTCAGGGCGCCTGTCTCCATGTGCGTGCGCCGACCAATCTCGCCCATGGTCAGGGGACGCCCGCTCTCCCACAGGGCCAGCAGGATCAGATATTGGGGGTGGGTCAGACCCAGGGGGTCGAGCAGACGTCGATAGATGCGCGTCACCAGACTGGCTCCGGTCTGAAGCGCCAGGCACAGCTGGGCGTCGATCTCCAGATCGCGGAACCCGTCGGAACCAATCTGCGCCTTCGCCATTTCGCCCTCCTCGAGCCGCCAGGGGGCGCGAGTTTGCACCCAAACACAGGTTGTTAAGCACAAAACCTGAAAAAATCAAAAATATCAAACGTGATATAATCAATCATTAGGCAATCTCGCCGATAACCCTCCGACGAAGACACAGGAGTGTGGAATGTTCGGCACAGCGCAGAAGCGTCGCCAGCAACAAGAGCTTCAGGAACTGACCGGCATGGTCGCGGCGCTGAAGCGGTCGCAGGCGGTCATCGAATTCGCCCTGGACGGGACGATCCTGGAGGCGAACGAGAACTTCTTATCCGTGATGGGCTACCGCCTGGACGAGGTGCAGGGCGCCCACCACCGCATCTTCGTCGATCCGCAAGACGCCAATACGCCCGCCTACGCCGACCTGTGGCGCCGGCTGAATGCGGGCGAATTCATCGCCGACAAGTTCGTCCGCTACGCCAAGAACGGCGCGCGCGTGGTCATCGAGGCCAGCTACAATCCGATCTTCGACGTCGACGGAAAGCCGTGCAAGGTGGTCAAGTTCGCCACCGACATCACAGCCGTCGAGGCCGAGCGCGAGCGGCGTCTTGAGGCGGACCGTCTCGCCGCCCAGGTTCAGGCCTCGGTGGTCCAATCGACCGGGCGCGCCCTGTCCGCCCTGGCGGCCGGCGATCTGTCCTACAGGATCACCGACGCCTTCCCCGGCGACTATGCGGTTCTGCGCGAAGACTTCAATCGAGCGATCGCCGCCCTGGATCAGGCGGTGGCGGTCATTCGCGTCAATGCGGCCTCCATGCAGTCCGGCGCCAATGAGATCAGCAGCGCCGCCGAAGACCTGTCGCGCCGCACCGAGCGTCAGGCCGCCGGACTGGAAGAGACCGCCGCCGCCCTGGACCAGATCACCGCCACCGTGCGCCGGACAGCCGAGAACGCCCAGTCCGCCGATGCGGTCGTGGGCCAGACCCGCACCCAGGCCGAGACCGGCCGAGCAGTGGTTCAGCGCGCCGTTTCCGCCATGGAGCAGATCGAGGCCTCCTCCGCCCAGATCGGCCAGATCATCGGCGTCATCGACGAGATCGCCTTCCAGACCAATCTTTTGGCGCTCAATGCCGGGGTCGAGGCGGCCCGGGCGGGCGAGGCTGGTCGCGGCTTTGCGGTCGTGGCCTCCGAGGTCCGCGCCCTGGCCCAGCGGTCCGCCGACTCGGCCCGCGAGATCAAGGCCTTGATCTCCACCTCCAGCGCTCAGGTCGAGTCCGGCGTCAAACTGGTGCGGGAATCGGGCGAGGCGCTTTCGGGCATCGCCACGCGCATCCACGACGTCACGCACCTGATGGCCGAAATCCGCGCCTCGACCCAGGAACAGGCCGTGGCCCTGGCCGAGGTCAACAACGCCGTCAATGACATGGACCAGGTCACTCAGCAAAATGCTGCGATGGTCGAGGAATCGACGGCCGCCAGCCTGAGCCTCGACCGCGAGGCGACCGACCTGGCCGAACTGGTCGGCCGGTTCCGACTGTCCGAGGGGCAAGGCGAGGCGGCACCCGCGCCGATCCGCCAAGCCCAGGCCCGGATCGAAGCCTTCGCCGCCGAGACCCTGCGCCCTCGCCCGCGTCTGGTCGCTGCGGCAGGCGAGTGGCAAGCCTTCTAAAGGCGGTTTCGAACCGCTTCGGCGAAGCCTGAGCCGTTCGCCGGGTCATGGTCCAGATAGAAGTCGGGCTCGATCAGCTCGGCCTCCATCAGCACCCAGGCGCCGGCGTCGTCGCGCGCCAGATCGATGCGGGCGTAGAGCAGGGGCTCCTCGACCGCCGCCAGCACCTGTTCGGCCAGGGCGAATGCGGCCGCGTCGGGCGTCACGGTCGTGTAGAGGCCGCCGAACTGGATCTGGATGCGGAAGTCGCCGGGGACCGGCCGCTTGTTGACTGCATGGCTGAACCGGCCGCCGAAGAAGAGCAGGGAGGTCTCTCCCTCGGTCTCGATCGACTTCAGATAGGGCTGGATCATGGCCGGACCTTCCGGCGCCTCGGTCAGGGGCTGTCCCGGCGTCAGGCGCAGGGTGCGGAAGGCGCCAGCGGACACCGTCGGTTTTATGATGAGGGTCGGGGCGCCGGTTTCGGCGAAGGCGGCGTCCACCTGGTCCTGGGTGATCGCCTCGCTCCAGCGGGTCGGGGGAATGGGCACGCCCTTGTCCGCCAACCGGGCCAGATAGGTCTTGTCCGAATTCCAACCCAGGACCGAGGCCGGATTGGCGATCGGCAGGCCGGCCGTCGCCCAGGTCGCGCAGGCCTTCAGCCAGCGGGCGTGGTCGCGGTGATAGCCCCAGGCGATGACCGGCAGGATCAGGTCATGGCCCTCCAGCCCCGAGGCGTCCTCGACATGGTCGGTCCAGGGCGTGGGCGTGATCTCTGCGCCGGTCGTCTCCAGCGTGGTCTTCAGACGCGCCAACACCTCGGGCCAGCGGCCGATGTAGGATTTGTCGGCGGGGTCGGGGGTCAGGACGGCGATCCGGGTCATGCGCCCTGCCTATCGCAACCGGCCGATACATATAAGGGCTTCCTTATAGGTTTTCGGGTGACGTGCCGGTCTTCAACCGCTAAGGCGCGCCCATGACCCAGAACACCGCCCAATATGACGTCTGCGCCGTCGGCAACGCCATCGTCGACGTGCTCAGCCCCTGCGACGCCGCCTTTCTGACGGCCCAGGACCTGGCCCCCAACTCGATGCAGCTGGTCGACGCTGAACGCAGCGCCGCCCTGTATGACGCCATGGCGCCCGGCGTCGAGGCCTCTGGCGGATCGGCCGGCAACACCGTGGCGGGCGTCGGCTCCTTCGGCGGCCGGGCGGCCTATATCGGCAAGGTGGCCGACGACGTCCTGGGTCAGGTCTTCACCCACGACATCCGCGCCGCCGGCGTCCATTTCGACACCCCGGTCCTGACCGGCGGGGCCGACCAGGGTTTCGGCACCGGCCGCTGCCTGATCAACGTCCTGCCCGATGGGGCGCGGACCATGGCGACCTTCCTGGGCGCCGCCAATCAGCTGTTCGCCGACGACATCGACGAGGCCCTGATCGGCGCCAGCCAGATCGTCTATCTGGAAGGCTATCTGTTCGACCCGGCCCCGGCGCGGGCCGCCTTCGAACGGGCCGCCGCCGCCGCGCACAAGGCCGGTCGCAAGGTGGCCATCACCCTGTCGGACACCTTCGTCGTCGCCCGCTGGCGCGCCGAACTGCTGAGCTTCATCGAACAGTCGGCCGACATCGTCCTGGCCAATGAGGCCGAACTGGGCGCCCTGTTCGAAACCGATGATTTCGACGCCGCTGCGGCGAAACTGGCCGCCCTCGTCGAGGTCGCCGCCGTGACGCGCGGCGAACACGGCTCGGTCGTGATCAAGGGCGAGGAGCGCGTCGCGGTCGCCGCCTATCCGGTCGCCAAGGTGATCGACACCACGGGCGCCGGCGACCAGTACGCCGCCGGCTTCCTGCTGGGCCTGGCGCGCGGTCTGTCGCTGGAGGAGGCCGGCAAGCTGGGCTCCCTGGCCGCGTCCGAAGTCATCGCCCACTGGGGCCCGCGCCCGATGGTGAAGCTGGCCGACCTGGCCGGGGAGCACGGGTTGAGGGTGTAATCAGAACCTTCCCCCGCTTGCGGGGGAAGTGTCAGGCCGTGGCGCGCAGCGACACGCCTGACGATGGGGGAAGTCCTCTTGCTTTAAGCAAGACTTCCCTCTCCGACCCTGGTCCGCTGCGCGGACGCCGGGCCACCTCTCCCGCAAGCGGGAGAGGGTCTTTGCGTCAGCTCTTCCACCGAAGCGTCACGGGCTGGATCGGATTGGCGAACGCCCGCCCTTCGGCGCGGCTCCTGGTCCATTCGCGCTTGAGCTGCTGGTACCATTTGGCCTGTTTGTCGGCGTCGTCGATCCAGATCAGGGCGGGGTCGTAGCGCAGGCCCTCGTTCTGCAGGTTCACCATGCCGCCGTCCTGTTTCAGGAAGGCGACCACCCCCATCCGCAGGAAGGGTTTGGCCAGGTCGAAGACCCAGTGGTCGGACCAGAAGATCTGGGTGATGCGGGTCTTGGTCTCGGTGATCGGGGTCAGGCAGGTCAGGGCCAGGACCTGTTTCTCGCCCACCTGGATATGCTCCCAGCGATAGCCGGGCAGGCGGAAGGTGATCTCGGTCGCAGGGGCGCCGCCCAGGATCTTGTAGAGGCGGCTGTTGGAAGACGGGGCGTGGCGCACCATGGCCCAGCCGAAATCCACGGGAGCGAAGGCCTTGGCCTTTTCGTGCATCGACCGTTCGGACCGCCACCACCATTGCTGATGGACATAGGGGCCGTGGGCGGGGTCCATCAGGCCGACGACGGCGTGGTCGATATGGCTGTCGAACTCCATCCCTTCGACCAGTTTCGGGCCGGATCCGACGACGCCGGGGAAGACGGGGGGCTCATGGTCCGGTTCTGACGGATTGCGGGCGTCCGAGGCCATCCAGACGAAGACCATGCCTTGGCTCTCGCGCACCGGATAGGACCGCACCTTGATGCGGTTCGCCTCGAACGCCTGATCCTCGACCAGGGACGGAATGGCGGCGCAGACCCCGTCGGGCCGGAAGCGCCAGCCGTGATAGGGGCATTCGATCGTCTCGCCCTCGCCGGGCTTCTCCACCAGCTTCCCGGCCGACAGGGGGGCGGCGCGGTGGGGGCAGATGTCGCGCATCCCATAGACGGCCCCCGCGCGGGTGCGGCCGATCAGGACGGGTTCGCCCATGATCTCATAGCGTTTCAGCCCGGCCGGGGCGACGTCGCGCGACAGGGCGACGAAATACCAGGCGTCGGCGACGAATCCCTTGCCGAACGGCTGGGCGCCGCTCTTGGACGGGGCGGCTTCGGCTTGAGGGGGCTGGACGGGAGCGGCGTCTGCGGGCTTCATGCGCGCCTCATAACAGAGGGACGCGGGGTCTGTCCTCACGAAGTCCTCAGAGAACTTTACAATGCAAAGTGAAGACGTCATAAGGATGGCTTCACAGGGGAGTTTCGCCATGTTTCGCGCCTTGAGTTTCGCTGCGGCCCTTTTCGCCGCCACCACGGTTCAGGCCCAGGCCGAAGCCCAGAACAGCCACGGGACCCATTCCGAGCACGGCTCGGCGCACGGCCACCACCATGCGGACTTCGCCTCCGACCGCATCCACGTCCGCATCGACGGCGACATGGACGGGCGCGACATCATCCTGATCCCCGGCCTCAGCTCTTCGCCGGAAATCTGGCAGGGGACGGTGGATCATCTGACGGCCCAGGACGGGGTCGGCTGGCGCGTTCACCGCATCCATGTCCAGGGCTTCGCCGGCGCCCCGGCCGAAGGCAACGCCCAGACCGGGGACGCCCCGACCCCCGTCGCCGCACCGGTCGCCGACGAAATCGCCCGCTATATCCGCGAGAACAATCTGCCCAAGCCCGCCGTCGTCGGCCATTCGATGGGCGGAACCATCGGCCTGATGCTGGCCGCGCGCCATCCCGACAGCGTCGGCCGTCTGATGGTGGTGGACATGATCCCCTTCATGGGCGCCATGTTCGGCCCGCCCGGAACCACGGCCGACAGCGTCAAACCGGTCGCGGACCAGATCTGGGCCGCCCAGGCCAACAGCCCGCGCGAGGCCTATGTCGCCCAGGCGACCGCCTCCATCAACGGCATGATCAATACCGAAAGCCGCCGTGAAGAGGCGCTGGAGGACATGCGGACCAGCGATCAGAAGGTCTCGGCCGCCGCCTTCCGCGAACTGGTGGCGACCGACCTGCGCCCCGAACTGGCCAAGATCACGGCCCCGACCGAGGTCGTCTACGTCAAGTTCAACGACCCGCGCATGACGCCCCAGATCACCGACGCCGTCTATCAGATGTCCTACGCCGGCCTGCCGGGCGTGACCCTGAAGCGGATCGACGACAGCGCCCACTTCATCATGTTCGACCAGCCCCAGGCCTTCTACGGCGAGCTGGACGCCTTTCTGGCGCGATGAGCCATCCGGCGGCGGATCGGGTGATCGGCCTCTATCAGGATGGGGCCGAGCGCTGGATCGCCGACCGCGGCCCGTCCCTCTATGCGGGACCGAACGGTCCAAACGAGGCCGAATGGCTGGACCGGTTTGTCGCCGACCTGCCGTCGAACGCCCGTCTTCTCGACGTCGGCTGCGGTTCGGGCTGGCCGATCGGCGCGGCCCTGCTGGCGCGGGGGTTCAGGGTCGTGGGGCGGGATTCCTCGCCGGCCCTCATCGCCCATGCGCGCCAGACCCTGCCGTCCGGCGTCTGGGAGATCGCCGACATGCGGAATCCGCCGCCTGACGGGATGTTCGACGGCGTCCTGGCCTGGCACAGCCTCTTTCACCTGACGCCTGACGATCAATTGCGGGTTCTGCCCGCCCTGGCGAACCAGGTGGGGCCCGGCGGTCGGCTGATGTTCACTAGCGGCCCCGCCCATGGCGAAACGATCGGGGAATGGCGTGGCGAACCCCTCTATCACGGCAGTCTGGATCCCGCCGCCTATCGCGCCCTGCTGGCGGAGGCCGGTCTCTCAATGGAAGCCGACGGGGCCGAGACCGGCGTCTGGCTGGCCCGCCGCGCCATTCTTTCGGCGAAATAGCCGCTCACGCTGGCGTGAAGTGAGCGGGGCCGTTTCGGCGGCGGTTCATACGCGGTACACGTCGGTATGAGCTAATCCGCCTCAGCGCGGCATCTGAAGGAAAGTCATGGCGGGTCCAGGGTTCGGGGGCGGACAACAGGGCGGCGACAGGCCGGCCCGAACGCCGTTGCAGAAGGCGCTCTACTGGGGCGCCGTGCTGGCGGTCTGGGGGCTGATCTTCCTGGTGGTCTTCTTCGCGGTGTTTGCGCGCGGCCTGCCCGACACCTCGACCCTGTATAATGTCGATCGTCAGCCCTCGATCACCTATCTGGACCGCAACGGCGCCCTGATCGCGACGCGCGGCACCCAGATGGCGCCGCCTGCGGATCTGGACTCGCTGCCCGACTATGTGCCGGCCGCCTTCATCGCCATCGAGGACCGGCGCTTCTATCACCACCCCGGTTTCGACCCCATCGGCATGATGCGGGCCATGGCCACCAATATGCGCGCCGGCCGGGTGGTCCAGGGCGGCTCCACCCTGACCCAGCAGCTGGCCAAGAACCTGTTCCTGACGCCGGACCAGAACCTGCGCCGCAAGGTGCAGGAGCTGATGCTGGCGGTCTGGCTGGAGATGAAATTCTCCAAGAAGGAGATCCTGGCCCTCTATCTGAACCGGGTCTATTTCGGCGCCGGCGCCTATGGGATCGAGGCGGCGTCGCAACGCTATTTCGACAAGTCGGCCAAGGATCTGACGGTCGGCGAGGCCGCGCTTCTGGCCGGCCTGCTGAAGGCGCCCTCGCGCTATTCGCCGGTGTCAGAGAGCGAGCGGGCCGCCAACCGCGCCACCGTCGTGCTGAACGAGATGGAGGAGGCCGGGGTCATCACCGCCGCCCAGCGCGAACAGGCCGTGACCCAGCCCATCATCGTGTCGCGCACCCTGGCCACCCAGCACGCCCAGTATTTCATCGACTGGCTGGACCAGTCGATCCGGGGTCTGGTCGGCGAACCGACCGAGGATCTGGTGGTCGAAACCACCCTGGACCTGACCCTGCAGACGGCGGCCGAACGCTCTGTGCGCCGCATTCTGGACCGCGACGAGGGCAAGGGGGTGCAGCAGGCGGCCCTGGTGGCCCTGGACGGCGACGGCCGGGTGCGGGCCATGATCGGCGGCGGCTCCTATGCCGACAGCCAGTTCAACCGCGCCGTCGAGGCGCGGCGTCAGGCGGGTTCGGCCTTCAAACCCTTCGTCTATCTGGCGGCGGTCGAGGCCGGCTATACGCCCCAGACCCCGGTGGTCGATCAGCCGGTCACCATCGGCAACTGGTCGCCGAAGAACTATTCCAACACCTTCGCCGGCCCCATGCCCCTGTCCCAGGCGGTGGCCCAATCAATCAATACGGTGGCGGCCTCCGTCGCCGACCAGATCGGCCGCGACAGCGTCGCCCGGGCCGCGCGGCGCCTGGGCATCGAAAGCCGGATCGGTCTGGAGCCGGCCATGGCTCTGGGCGCCGTCGAGGTCTCGCCGCTGGAGATGGCCACCGCCTATGACGCCTTCGCCAACGGCGGCCGCCGGGTCGAGGCCTACGGCATCAGCCGCATCCGCACGCCCCAGGGCCGCGTCATCTATCAGCGCGCAAGCGGCCAGAGCGGTCAGGCCATTAACAATCCGCCCCTCTATTACATGAACCAGATGCTGCGCGGGGTCATGACCTCGGGCACCGGGCGCAGCGCGGCCATCGCCGGGCGCGACCTGGCGGGCAAGACCGGCACCACCTCCGACTATAAGGACGCCTGGTTCGTCGGCTACACCGGCGGCTTCGTCACCGCCGTCTGGGTGGGCAAGGACGACAACACCGCCATGCGCGGCGTGACCGGCGGCTCGTCGCCCGCCGCCATCTGGAAGGGCTTCATGGAGGCGGCCCTGCCGCGCCTGAACGCCCCGCGCATCCCCGACGGTCCGCCCATGCCCGAGGGCTGGGTCGCGCCCGATCCGATCGGCGACCTGATGTCGGGCATCGGCGAGGACGGTCTGCCGATCCAGCCGACCGACCCGGCGGCCGAGGGCGACCCCTATGCCGAACAGCCGGAGGCCGCCGCGCCGTCGGACCCGAAACAGCCGCTGGACCAGCCGAAGGTCAAGCCGGCGCCGCGCGATCCGCCGGACCAGCAGCCGGAAGGCCGCCAACCGGCCGAGAAACGCAGCGATCCGCTGTTCTTCTGATCCTTCGGGGAAGCCCCCACAGACCTTCCCCCGCTTGCGGGGGAAGCGTCAGCTCGTCGAGCACAGCGAGACGGCTGACGATGGGGGAAGTCTAGCCTCTTGGAAGAAGACTCCCCTCTCCGACCCTGGTTCGCTGCGCGAACGTCGGGCCACCTCTCCCGCAAGCGGGAGAGGGTCTGGGACGCCGCCTACCGCCCCACCGCATGAAGCGCCGCGCCATGGTCCTTCAGCCATTTGCGCCAGGGCCTGTGATCCCCCACCAGCCGCTCGACCACCGACCAATAGGCCGGGCTGTGGTCGGCGTGGACCAGGTGGGCGACCTCGTGGGCGGCGAGATAGTCGATGACCGGGGGCGGGGCCATGATGACCCGCCAGGAATAGCGGATGGTGCGGTTGTGCGGGCTGCATGAGCCCCAGCGCGAGCGGGTGTCGGCGATCGACACCTGAACCGGCTTCTGGCCCAGGGTCCGCAGATGGTGTTCGGTGCGTTCGACCAGGGTGGCGCGCGCCTCGCGCTTCAGCAGATTCTCGACCCGGCGGGCATAGGCCTCGCCCTCGCCGCCGGAGCGGATGACGGTTCCGTCCTCGACCAGCCGCGCCGCCCCGGCGCCCGGCGTCGCCTCCAGCCGCACGGGCCGGCCGCGCAGGGCGATGACCTGGCCCGGCTGCAACGGCCGGCTCCGGGGGCGCACGGCCAGGCGTTCGGCGATCCAGACGCTTTTCGAACGGGCGAAGGCGACGGCCTGGGCCAGGCCGCGCTCGGTCGGGGCGATAACCACCGCCTCGCCGGCCCGGGCGTCGATCCGCACCGACAGGCGCCGCGCGCGGGGATTGACCGACAGTCTCAGCGTCGGGCCCGAACCGGGTTCGGGCCGGTCTTCGTCAAGCGGCAGCCGCTGACCGTTGCGATACGCCAAGTCGGGCCTCGTTCCGGGCGATGAAGTCGCGGACGCGGGGATAGATCTCCTCGCGGAAACGACGACCGTTGAAGACCCCGTAATGGCCCACGCCGGGCTGGACGTACAGCACCCTCTGATCCTCGGGGATGTTCGGGCACAGGCCGTGCGCCGCCTGGGTCTGGCCGACGCCGGAAATGTCGTCCTTCTCGCCCTCGACCGTCATCAGGCCGATGTCGGCGATCTTGCTCAGATCGACCTTGCGGCCGCGATGCTCCAACAGGCCGCGCGCCAGCAGATGCTGCTGGAAGACGATGTCGATGGTCTGGAGGTAGAACTCCTCGGTCAGGTCCAGGACCGACAGATATTCGTCGTAGAATTCCTCGTGCTTCTCCACCCCGTCGCCGTCGCCGGCGATCAGGCTGGTGAAATAGTCCCAGTGGGCGTCGCGGTGACGCTCCTGGTTCATCGACATGAAGCTGTAGAGCTGGACGAAGCCCGGATAGACCCGCCGTCCGAACCCCGGATAGGGCAGGGGCACGGTGTGGATCATGTTCGACTTGAACCAGGTGAAGGGCTTCTCCTCCGCCAGCTGGTTGGTCACGGTCGGCGACAGGCGGGCGTCGATGGGCGAACCCATGAAGGTCATCGAGGCGGGGCGGTTCTCGTCGCCGTCCTCGGCCATGATCGCACAGGCCGCCAGGACGGGCGGGCCGGGCTGGCAGACCCCGACGACGTGGGGCCGGCCGCCGATCTCGGCCAGCATCCGCCGGACATGGTCGATATAGTCGAAGAAGTCGAACCGCCCTTCCAGCACCGGAACCTGGCGGGCGTTGATCCAGTCGGTCACATAGACGTCGTGGTCCTGAAGGAAGGCCTCGACCGTGCCGCGCAGCAGGGTGGCGTAATGGCCGGACAGGGGGGCGACGATCAGGACGGCGGGACCGGACGCGGGTTTTTTGGCGCGCTTCAGATCGCCGATGTTGCGGGCGAAGCGGACTAGGCGGCACCAGGGGCTCTGCCAGATCACCTGTTCGACCGTGCGGACCGGCTTGCCGCCGATCTCGAGGGTCTCCAGCCGCCAGTCGGGCTTGCCGTAGCGGCGGGTGACGCTCTCGAACAGTTCGGCCGAGGCGTAGGCGGTGCGGGCCAGGGCCGTGTCCGCCGCCGGATTCAACGGCGAGCTCCAGAACCGGCGCGCCATCTGGGCGCCGAAGCGCCAGGGCAGGGCCGACTGATAGGCGAGTTCATGAAGGGCGTAGAGCATGACCATCCGTTGGGCCGCGCCGCGACTGGCGTCGGCGGGCCTCTTGCTGCACGGCAGCATACAGGGTTTCGCCCTTCGCGTCAGTTAATCGCAAAGGGGTGTAAATGGGGCGCAGTTCGACCTTCTCGCCGCCGCATGAACATGATCTGATAGGGCCGACGTTCGGGGCCGTCCCTTCGGAACCGTCTCTATCGGAAAGGTCTTGGAGCATTCGATGTGGGTCTCGCTGACCATCGCCGGCCTGATGCTGCAACAGGCGCCCGCTGCGGGTCTGGTCTCCTATGAGGAATCGGTGCGTTGCGCCGGCCTGACCCAGGCGGCGTCCGAGCTGGAGGGCGGAGAAAGCGCCGAGGGCCGCAGCCTCTATGACGCGGCCCTGTTCTGGTCCCTGGCGGCCATGCAGGCGGCGACGGCGGCCGGCAAGCCCGCCCGCGCGGCCGAGGCGGATCAGACCCGCGCCCGTATCGAGGCGGTGCGCCAGCTCAGCGCCGACGCCCCCGCCGCCCGCGCCGCCCTGCAGCGGTGTCGGCGCAAGACGCCGAACCTGAACTGAGGCCGAAATGTCGGCTTGGGGCGCGGCTGAACGTTCGTGGCGGCGCTGCGTTTGCAGGAGACCGACGGCAAGGGACGTCTTTCGTCCCGATCCGGGATTTTAAGGCGTTCAACCCTATGTTCGAGTTCGGTCGTGATCTTCGCAAACTCTTCGCCCAGGCTCGTGAGAGCGAGGATCTGGGCTGGGTCGAACTGATCGGAGTCGATCTCCTGGCCGCCGAGGCCCGGCGCGAGGCCACCGACGCGGGCCGCGTCTCCTGCGCCCGCCCCTTCGACACCGAATTCCGCGCCGCCGCCCTGTGGCGCGAGCACGCCCGCCGCAGCGGGGCGGCCGACAGCCTGACCCGCGCCGACCGTTGCGCCGACAGTCTGGTCCGCAACGCCCAGGGCGACGACCAGGCCGCCCGCGCCGCCGGCGCCAAGGCGCAAGGGTTGATGC
Organism: Brevundimonas sp. GW456-12-10-14-LB3; assembly: GCF_059424365.1. NCBI lineage: Bacteria > Pseudomonadati > Pseudomonadota > Alphaproteobacteria > Caulobacterales > Caulobacteraceae > Brevundimonas > Brevundimonas sp. GW456-12-10-14-LB3. Next base: position 15,792 of record NZ_JBWKZJ010000035.1, on the reverse strand, counting down.
TGCGCTTCGACCTGTGCGGCGATCCGGCTCATCTGGACCGCGCCCTGGCCCTTGTGGCGGGGGCGGGGCGTCCGCGCCGATCCAAGACCGCCGCCGACCTGGCGGCGACCCACGCCCGGCTGAAGGCCCGCAAGGCCCGCCTGTCCGGCGATGCGAAGGCGCTGATGGACGCCGCCGCCCTGATGGATGCGGCCCAGCACGACCTGTCCGGCGAGGATGTGGACCTTCGTCTGGATCAGGCCGCCTTCGCGCTCGAGGCCGGGGTGATTCAGCGCGACCCCCGCCTGCTGGACCACGCCGGGCGCGACCTGGGCATATTGGTCGAAGGCGCCTCGCCCGATCACCGTCCCCTGACCCGGGCTCGCGCCCTGGCCATGTGCGGCGCCGGCCTGTCCGCCCTGGCGACCCTGGCCGACCACGCCGAGGCCCAGGACCAGGGCCGCTCCATGTTTGAAGCCGCCGCCGACCAGTTCACCCCCGATCACAGCCCTCTGGACTGGGCGGCGATCCAGGTTCTGCGCTCCGGCGGCGACGCCCTGCCGCTGATGGTGCTGAACCAGGCCGAAGTCCTGACCCAGGGCCAGGGGCTGATCATCGGCGCCCTGGTCCGCGAGCGCCGGCTGGCGCGCGAGATCGCCCTGGTCGAAGCCATGGAAGACCGCGCCGGCCTGGACGTGCTGGAGGATCGGCTGCGCCGTCGTCTGGCCGCCGCCGCCCCGCTCGATTGGGCGGCCGACCAGATCAGCCTGGCCGGTGTGGCCCTGGCGCGTCGGCGCCTTGGCGGCCCAGAACCGCGCCGCCTGAACCTGATCCTGAACGAGGCCGTCCTGACGGCCCGCGAAATGGGCGTCCCCGCCCTGGCCGAACGCGCGGGCCTGCTGCTGTTGCAGTCGGGCCTTTGAAGCCTCAGCCGCCCATGGCCACGAAGGGGCCGTTCAGGAAGCGGGGCTTGCCGTAGGACAGAGGCTGGCCGTCGTCGGCCAGGACGCGCCCTCCGGCGGCCTCCAGCACGGCCTGACCGGCTGCGGTGTCCCATTCCGAGGTCGGACCCGAGCGCGGATAGGCGTCGAACCGGCCCTCGGCGATCAGGCAGAACTTCAGCGAGGAGTCCGTGCCCTGCCAGCGGGTGCAGCCGTGCCGGGCGGCGAGACGCGCCGCCTCCTCATCGGTGACGCTGTGGCTCAACAGGGCCATCCCCTCGGCCGGCCGGTCGCGCACCTTGATCGGCCGCCATTCGGCGCCGGAATGGGCCTCGCCCTCCTGCTGTTCGCCGAACTGACGGCGAAAGGCGCCCTGGCCCGACGCATCGGTGCGCCAGGTGGTCGCCGTCGCGGGCGCCGTGACCACCCCCGCCACCGGACGGCCGGCGTGGATCAGGGCGATGTTGACGGTGAAGGCTTCGCCGCCGCGCACGAACCCCTTGGTGCCGTCCAGCGGATCGATCAGCCAGAACCAGTCCTCGGCTTGGGCCGGGGCGCCGCTTTCGGCGACGGCCTCTTCCGCCACCGTCTGGACGCCGGGATAGAGGGCGGCGAGCCGTTCCAGGATCAGGGCCTCGGCGGCGCGGTCGGCCTGGGTCACGGGGCTGTCGTCGGACTTGGTCTCGACGGCGGTGTCGCTGCGCCAATAGGGCAGGATCAGGCGGGCGGCGTCTTCGGCGATCTCGGCGATCGCCAGGGCCAGGGCGCCGGAGGCCAGATCGCGCGAAAGGGTCTTGTCGGCGGTCGCCGGGGAGGGGAAGGTCGTCATTGCGGGCTCGATAGACCATTGAGCCGGTTCCATGAACCGGCAAATCACGTCAGCTTCTCTTGCGCCTCCTGACTGTGACCTGAACGCCGACGAGAGTATGCAGGCTCAATGATCCCGACCGACGCCGAAAACGACGCCCCGCCCGCCCTGGACCTGCCGTTCGAGGGGACGGAGCTGGCGACCTATGTGGCCGCCAAACTGTGCCACGACTTCATCAGCCCCTCGGGCGCGATCGTCTCGGGCCTGGATCTGATGAAGGACCCTTCGGCCCAGGACATGCGCGACGACGCCCTGGCCCTCATCGAACAGAGCGCCAACAAGATGGTGGCCCTGGTCCATTTCGCGCGGGTGGCCTTCGGCGCGGCGACCAGCAGCGAGCGGTTCACCGCGCGCGAGCTGCGCGATCTGGTGGTCGGCATGACGGCGGGCGGTCGCGCCTCTCTGGACTGGCGGATCGAGGAGCAGGAGTTCTCCAAGCCCCAGGCGCGGGCTCTCACCAACCTGGCCTATCTGACGGTCGGGGCTCTGCCCCTGGGCGGCAATGCGGTGATCCAGTCGCGGGTCGCACAGGGCGCCCTCTTCCTTGAAGGGTTCGCAGAGGGCGCCCGGGCCCGGCTGAAGCCCGAGGCCGTCGTCGGCCTGACCGGCCGGCGCCTGACCGAGGGTCTGGCGGGCCAATGGATTCAGCCCTATTGGCTGTGGCTGACGGTCAAGGAGGCGGGCGGAACCCTGCGCGTGGCGGTGCAGGAAGAGCGGATCGCCCTGGTCGCGCGCATGCCCCACTAGGTCGCCCTGGAGGCGTTTCCCAACGACTCGTTAACTGGCGATCTGCCATATTGAGCGACGCACATCGGCCGACCGTCTCCGCCTGGGAGCCCGCCTTGAACTTCAAAACCTGCCTGATCGTCGACGACAGCCGCATCATCCGCAAGGTGGCGCGTCGGATCGTCGAAGGCTTCGGCTATGAGGTGGATGAGGCGGCGGACGGAGCCGAGGCCCTGTCCTACTGCACCGGCGTCATGCCCGACATGATCCTGGTCGATTGGAACATGCCGGTGATGGACGGGCTGACCTTTCTGCGGCGTCTGCGCGCCCTGCCCGAGGGCGGACGGCCCAAGGTGCTGTTCTGCACCATCGAAACCCGGCCCGAACGCATCGCGGAGGCTCTTGCGGCCGGCGCCGATGACTATGTGATGAAGCCGTTCGACGGCGAGATCCTTCAATCCAAGCTGACGGAGGTCGGCGCGATCGCGGCATGACTCCCGAGGACTTCGACAAGCTCCAGGGACTCTTGGCCACCCGCGCCGGCTACAGGCTGACGCGGGATCGCATGAATTTGGCCGAGCATCGGCTGGGGCCGATCGCGCGGCGCGAAGGCTACGCCAATGTCGAGGCCCTGCTGGCCAATCTGTGGGCCCATCCGGTCGCCTCCCTCGGCTGGGCGGTGATCGAGTCCCTGCTGAACCCCGAAACCTGGTTCCGCCGCGACCGCGCCCCCTTCGACGTCCTGGAACAGGAGCTTCTGCCTGCCCTGGCCAAGGCGCGGCCCGGCGGGCGGGTCAGCCTCTGGTCGGCGGGCTGCTCCACCGGGCAGGAGGCCTGGTCCATCGCCATGGCGGCCAAGGCGTCCGGCGCTGCGGCCGAGATCGTCGCCACCGACCTGTCGCAGCGTGCGATCGATAAGGCCCGCGCGGGCCTCTACACCGGTTTCGAGATTCAGCGCGGCCTGAACGCGCGGGCCATGCTGCGCTGGTTCGAACCGGACGAGGAGAACTGGCGGGTGCGTCCCGAACTGGCGGAGATCGTCCGGTTCGGCCGGGCCAATCTGCTGGACGAGCCGACGGACGAGATGCGGTTCGACGTCATCTTCTGCCGCAACGTCCTGACCCATATGGAGCCGTCGCGCCGCGCCCGGCTGCTGGACGGGCTGGAGCGCCGCCTGGTCGACGACGGCTGTCTGTTCCTGGGCCTGGATGAGCGGCTGGAAGGCGAGACGGTCGCCTTCCGCCCCGTCAGCGGCCGTCAGGGTCTCTATGTGAAGACCCCCGCCGCCGTCCGCCGCGCCGCCTGATCGGATCGCCTGAACTGATTCCGAGCCGATAAGGCTCAGCCTGCGTGCAGCTCCTGCTTGACCCGCTCCGCCAGGGTCTTGATGTCCAGCGGCTTGGGCAGGAAGGAGACCCCCGCCTCGTCCTGCAACAGGTCCGAAAAATCGCTCTCGGCATAGCCCGAGATGAACATGACCGGGGCGTCGCCCAGATATTTGCGCGCCTTCTTCAGCAGGGACGGGCCGTCCAGGCCGGGCATGATGACGTCGGAGATCATCATGTCGATCTGGCCGGCGTGCTCCTCGGCCAGCATCAGGGCCTCCTCGCCGTCGGCGGCCTCGATGACCTCATAGCCGCGCTGGCGCAGCAGGCGGGCGGCGATGCCGCGCACCGCGTCCTCGTCCTCGACGAACAGGATGCGGCCGGCGCCCGACAGGTCGCGCGGCGCCTTGACCTTGACCTCGACCGGCTGGACCTCGGCCAGTTCCGCCTCGCCCGCGGCGGGCAGGAAGATGCGGAAGGCGGCGCCCATGCTCATGCCGTGGGGGCCTTCGATATTGCTGACCGAGATATGGCCCCCGGCCTGCTGGGCGATGCCGTAGACGGTGGCCAGGCCCATGCCGGTGCCCTCGTTCACCGCCTTGGTGGTGAAGAAGGGCTCGAAGATCTTGTCCACCAGTTCGGGCGGCACGCCGGGGCCGGTGTCGGACACCTCGATCAGGGCCACCTCGTCGGTCGGGGCGGCGGCCCAGCCCATTTCGCGCGCCTGCTGGGCGGTCAGGCGGCGGGTGGTGATGGTCACGACGGCGTCGCCGGGTTCGACCACGCCGCGCATGGCGTCGCGGGCGTTGACCGCCAGGTTCATCACCGCCGTCTCCAGCTGGCTCTTGTCGGCCAGAACGATCGGCAGGTCCCGACCGTAGTCGGTCTCCAGCCGCACGTCCTCGCGCAGCAGCCGGCGCAGCAGTATGGCGAACTCGCCCACCAGCTCGCCCAGGTCCAGCCGCTCGCGCCGCACCGTCGACTTGCGCGAAAAGGCCAGCAGCTTCCTCACCAGGTCCGCCGCCCGGATGGCTGTCTGGCGGATCTCGTTCAGCCCCTCATAGGAGGGATCGCCGACCGGGTGCCGTTCCAGCAGGCCCGACAGCTGCAGCTGGATGGCCGTCAGCAGATTGTTGAAGTCGTGCGCCACCCCGCCCGCCAGCTGGCCCACGGCCTGCATCTTCTGGGCCTGGCTGAGCTGCAGCTCCATCGACTTCTGGGCCGAGACGTCGAACAGCCAGATGCGTTGGCGATCGCCCTCGGGCGCCACATACAGATGCAGCATCTTGTCGGGATAGGCCCGCGCCACCAGTTCGATCGGGCCGGACGACCCGGCCGCCAGCTTGGCCCGCGCCTCGACCACGCCCGTCGGATCGAACAGATGGCCGAAGGCGGCGTCGCGCGCGGCGTTGGGTCCGGTCAGGATCGCCAGGGCCGCATTGGCCTCTTCCGCCCGGCCGGCGAACAGGTCCGAACCCGCGATGACGGCCGAGCCGAACGGGGCGCCGGCGGCCATGGCGCGGGCCTCGCCGTTCGTCCCCTGGGCCTGGGCCGGAACGGCGGCCAGCGGCAGGACCGCCTCGGGCGCGGCCCGCATCAGGAACCGGTCGGGGCCGGCCCGGCCGATCACCACCTCGAACTCGCGCGCCCCGATCTGGACGATGGCGTGGCCCGGCTCGCCCCGCCGCGCCTGGGCGAAGGCCATATAGAGGGCCTGGGCCGACTTGCCGCGGGGCAGGGCGGTGGTGGCGCCGTTGGCCTCGGCCCAGGCGCCGTTGAAGGCCAGGACCTGGCCCGTCTCCCACACCAGGGCGGCCGGCTCGGCCATGGCGTCCAGCAGTTCAACCGCCACGTCGCTGGACGGCTGGACCGTCTCGGCCCGGCGGAAACCGAACAGGGCGATCAGGGCGATCAGCCCCACGGTGACGATCAGGATCAGGCCCGGCGCCGAGGTCGGATTGGCCCGAAAGGCCGGATAGGCCAGGGCGGCGACCGTCGCCACCGCCCCGAAAGCCATCACGGCCGAGAGCAGGTCGAACGGAAGACGGCGGTTGGGCGTCATGCGGCCTCGCGAATCAGTAGGCTGATCATACGCTGAAATCGGGCGGCAAGCCTTACGGCGGCGTTACCGGCGTTTTCGCGACTGGAAGACGAAGCCGATGATCTTGGCGGCGGCCTCGAAATGCTCCTTGGGGATCACCTCGTCCACCTCGACGGTGGCGTAGAGCGCGCGCGCCAGAGGCACGTTCTCGACGATGGGCACGTCGTGTTCCTTGGCCACCTCGCGGATGCGCAGGGCCAGGGCGTCCACCCCCTTGGCGACGCAGACCGGCGCCCCGTCCCCCTGATCCGGCTCATAGCGCAGGGCCACCGAATAGTGGGTCGGGTTGGTCACGATCACCGTGGCCTTGGGCACATTGGCCATCATCCGCTGGCGGCTGCGCTGCATGCGGATCTGCTTCAGCTTGGCCTTGACGTGCGGGTCGCCCTCGGTCTGCTTATAGTCTTCCTTCAGCTCTTCCTTGGTCATCCGCATCCGTTTGGCGAAGCGCATCTTCTGCCAGATGAAGTCGGCGCCGGCGGTGGCTCCCAACAGGATGATGGCCGCCACGAACAGGGCCAGGGCCATGTCCCGCGCCAGGGGCAACAGGGCCAGGGGGCTCACCGTCACGAGGTTCTCGAACTCGCGCGTGTGGGGCTTCAGCACCATCCAGCACACCACGCACACGGCGATCAGCTTGATCAGGGTCTTGACGAACTGCATCAGGCCGTCAGGCCCGAAGATGCGTTTGAACCCCGACAGGGGGTTCACCGCCGACCACTGCGGCTTCAGCTTCTCGCCGGTGAAGATCAGGCCGGACTGGGCCAGATGCCCGCCCGCCCCGCCGATGATGGTGGCCAGCATGACGGCCCCCAGAAACGGGGTCATGGCCCACAGGGCGCGGGCCAACACTTGCGTCCCCGCTCCGGAATCCAGCATGCCCAGCATCTGGTGCGGGGCGGCGATGAAGGGCAGGAGCTGTTCGGCCATGGACCCGGCGAACCAGCCCCCGGCCCCCAGGATCACCGAGGCCGCCCCGGCGAGCGCCAGCACCTGACCCACGTCCTGGGACTTGGCGACATCGCCCTTCTTGCGGGCTTCCTCAAGTTTTCGGGGTGTCGCCTCTTCGGTTTTCGACTCGGGATCGGCGCCTTCAGCCACCGGCGCCTCCCATCACCCCGGCCGCGAACAGCTCGCCCAGGCGTCGATAGCGGTCGATGAAGACAGTCCCCAGCGCCCCCAGGCTGAGGGCGAAGATCGAAAGACCCAGGATCACGCTCAGGGGCGCGGCGGCGAAATAGACCTGAAACGACGGCATGACCCGCGCCACCAGACCCGAGGCCAGGTTGAAGATCAGGGCGAAGACCAGAACCGGCGCCGACAGCTGAACCCCCAACAGGAAGCTGTCCCCCACGGTCCGCACCGCCATGGCGGTGAAGTCGTTCATCATCAGCGGCTGGGCCGGGGCGATCAGCTTGTAGGAGCCGACCATGCCGGCGATGAACAGATGGTGGGTGTCGGTGGCGAAGATCAGCGTCACCCCGAACAGCATCAGAAACGAGGCGATGGTCGATCCCGGCTGGGCTTGAAGCGGATTGGCCGTCTGGGCGAAGCTGAGGGTGGTCTGCAGGGAGACGATTTCGCCCGCCGTGGTCAGGGCCGTCATCAACAGCCGCAGCAAAAGGCCGATCATCAGCCCGGTCACGACCTCGCGGATGATCCAGCCCACCATGCCGCCCAGGCCGTCGGGCAGACCGGGCAGGTCGGCCCGCACCACGGGCCACAGCACCAGGCTGATCAGCAGGGCCAGGGACAGGCGGATGCGCGGCGGCACATAGGCCTCGCCGAAGCCGGGCATGACCATCAGGATCGCCCCGATCCGGGCGAAGATCAGCCCGCCGGCCCAGACTTGGTCGGCGGTGGCCCAGCTGTCCATCAGACGCCCCGCGTCTCGGACCCGCCCACCCTACATGCCCGCGATGCGGGCGGCGATCTGGCGCATGAAGCCGCCCAACAGGGCGCCCATCAGCGGCAGGAACAGCAGCAGGGAGACGAAGATGGCGATGATCTTGGGCGCATAGATCAGGGTCTGTTCCTGAATCTGCGTCAGGGCCTGAAACAGACCGATCACCACGCCCACCACCAGGCCCACGATCAGCACCGGCAGGCACAGCTGGATCGTCAGCCAGATGGCGTCACGCCCCACATCCAGAACTTCCGCGCCGTTCATCGGCCGAGACTCCCGCAAAACACTGGGCAGAAAATGCCGGGAGGATGGTTAACGGGGAGATAACGGTGGCGGATCTCCTGAACCCCAGCCTCTCTTGTCTGTTCTATCATGGGTTGCGATATTGGGGCGCGCTGTCATCGAGGAGGGGCGATATGAAGAGGGAGGTGATCGCTCATCTGACCGAGACCTTCGAAGGTCACGCACAACAGACGGACGCGGGCGTGGACTATTGGCTTGGGCGAGACGTTCAACATCTGCTCGGATACGCCGAGTGGCGGAATTTCCAGAACGTCCTGTCAAAGGCCAAGACGGCCTGTGAGCTCTCGGGACACGAGATCGGGCACCATTTTGTTGACGTCAACAAAATGGTCGACCTGGGGTCGGGCGGGCGACGCCAGATCGATGACGTGATGCTCACACGGTTCGCATGTTATCTGGTGGCTCAGAACGGCGATTCTGCGAAACCTGAGATCGCTTTTGCGCAAAGCTACTTCGCCATTCAAACTCGTCGAGCCGAGTTGGTGGAACAGCGCATGCTCGAAGTGGAGCGTTTGCTTGCTCGCCGCAAGTTGACGCAGACGGAGAAAGAGCTGTCCGGAATTATCTATGAACAAACCGGCGAGAACCAGAACTTCGCTCTAATCCGTAGCAAGGGCGACGGCGCGTTGTTCGGCCGATCAACGCAGGCGATGAAGGCGACATGGAAGGTGCCGGACAGCCGTCCCCTCGCGGATTTTGCGCCCACCATCATCTTGAAGGCCAAGGATTTCGCGACAGAAATCACCATCTTCAACGCCCGCGCCCACGCCATGAGAACGGAAGGCGCCATTTCTTCCGAACATGTCACCAACAACAAGGCAGTCCGAAAAACCCTTTTGGACCGCGGCATTCGGCCGGAAGCCCTGCCTGCTGCGGAAGACATAAAGAAGGTTGAGCGCAGAGTGGCGTCGCACGATCGCAAGTCGCTCCAGAATCCAGATCGAATCGACGAGTAGATGGACGGCTGTTCCTGACCTTCTGCGGAAGGCGCTCCTATGGACCAGATGCGGCGCGCAACTTGGATACATCGGACAGATCGGACACTGTTTTTCCCGGTCCGGCGTCTGACCGCGTCGCCGCAGCGTAAGGGGTAGGATTTTTGCTTTTCGTGTTCGGCTCGCTATAGGCCCTGTCATGACCGACGTCCCCCCCAAGACCGCCCGCGCCTCCCGTCTGACCCAGGCCGACGCCGAGGCGGCGGTGCGCACCCTGATCGAATGGGCGGGGGACGATCCCGACCGCGAGGGTCTCCTGGAGACCCCGGCGCGGGTGGCGCGCAGCTATCGCGAGCTGTTCTCGGGCTATGAGACCGACCCCCTGTCCTATCTGGAGAAGACCTTCGAGGAGACGGGCGGCTATGATCAGCTGGTGGTGCTGAAGGACATCCGCTTCGTCAGCTTCTGCGAACACCATATGCTGCCGGTCGTGGGCCGGGCCCATGTGGCCTATCTGCCGACCGACCGGGTGGTGGGCATCTCCAAACTGGCGCGGGTGGTGCGCGGCTTCGCCCGGCGCCTGCAGATCCAGGAGAAGATGACCGCCGAGATCGCCGAGGCCATCAATACGGTGCTGAAGCCGCACGGCGTCGGGGTGGTGATCGAGGCCGAGCACAGCTGCATGACCCTGCGCGGGGTCAATGCGCCGGGCGCCAGCCTGTCGACAAGCCATCTGATCGGCGTGGTCCGCGACGATCCGCGCACCCGCGAAGAGTTCCTGAGGCTGGTCCGGGGCTGAACCCGGCCCGTCTCTTGCGGGGGAGGGGGCCAAGGAGGCCTTCCCCGTGCCCTGGACCCTGATTTCGACCCGGAATGAGACAACCCCGATCGCTCGGGGCGGCTGGCTCGACGCCCTGCGTTTCATTGTGGCCTTCCTGATCATTCTGCACCACTTCCAGGCGGCCGGCCCGGTCCCGCTGGCTGAGGCGGTTCATCCGGTGTTCGAACGCGGCGGCTTCCTGCTGACCAACTTCTTCCTGATCGATTCCGGCTATGTGCTGATGCGGGTCTATGGGGCGGCGGTCGGCGGTGGACGGATGTCGCACGGCGACTTCGTCCTGAAGCGGGTGTTGCGGGTCGTCCCGGCCCATCTGATCATGGGCCTGTCTCTGGTCGCCCTGGTGCTGCTCAGCGCCTCGGTCGGGATCGCGCCCCGCAATCCCGAATGGTTCCGCTGGGACCAGCTGCCGGCCCAGTTGCTGCTGGTGCAGTCCTATGGGGTGTACGGCGGCCTGGGCTGGAATGCGCCGACCTGGTCGATCTCGGCCCTGATCGGCTGCTATCTGTGCTTCCCCTGGATCCTGCGCGGCCTGACGCGGCTGGGGCCGTGGAGCGCCCTGGCCCTGGGGATCGGCGGCTATCTGGTCGCCAACCAGCTGTGCTGGAGCCTTCTGGCCTATCCCGTCTATCAGATGCCGATGGGCTACGGCTTCATCCGGGCCCTGCCCCTGTTCGTCCTGGGCATGAGCCTGGCCTGGTTCGCCCAGTCGGTGTGGATCCATCCGCGCTTCGCCGGCTGGGTCGGGGTCGCCGCCTTCTGCGGCCTGGTCGCGGCCCAGGCCTTCGGCAAGACCGCCCTGGTCTCGCTGGCGATGATCTCGCTGATCATCCTGGCCGCCGGCGCCGTGCCCGTGCGCCGCCCGTCCAGGCTGGTGGAGACCGCGGCCCTGGTCTCCTTCTCCATGTTCATCTCCAACGAAGTGGTTCGCATCGCCTGGTTCGGCGTGGTCAATGCGGCGAACACGCGCTTCGCCCTGTCCGAGCCGGTCCAGTGGGTTCTGTGGGGCTGCGGCGTCCTGGCGGCCGTGGCCTTCGCCTTCGCCTTCCACTTCGCCGTCGACGACCGGATCCAGTCGCGCGTCCGCGCCTGGCTGAAGCGCCGCCGCGGCGGACGCCGGTCCGCCCCGGTCGAGGCCGGGCCGGTCATCTCCCTGGAAGGCTGAACCCTCGCTCAGTCCTCGTCGTCGTCCTCGGCGGCGTCGGGGATTTCGGGCGTGACCACCGTCGGGGCGATGGTCTTGATCTCGCCCAGCTGGGCGCCGGGAAAGGCCAGCAGCACGGCCTTGATGAAGGGATCGGCCTCGATCTTCTGGCGCTCGGCGGCCCGTTCCTTCCTCTGGCGTTCGATAAGGGTGTCGCCGCCGCCCTGGCCGTTGGCGGCGATCAGCCAGGTGCGGCCGGTCCATTCCTTCAGCCGGCCGGCCAGGCGCCGGGCCAGTTCGACCGGCGCGCCCTCGACGCTCTCATAGACGATGGCGCCCGGCTTGAACGAGACGGGTTTGACGAACCGCTCCACGTCCATCTGCAGGCCGACTTCGCGCTTCTCGCCGATCAGGGCCACGACCTGTTCGAAGGTCTGGGGATCGGGCAGGGCGGGGGCCATGACCGTCCGCGCGGCCAACTGGGCCGAGGTCCCGCCCCCGCCGCCGGAGCCGCCGCCACGCGGGGCCGATCCGCCGCCGAAGGGTTCGCCCGACTGAAGCCGCTTCAACGCCTCCTCCGGTCCCGGCAGGTCGGCGGCGTAGGCCAGGCGCACGATGGCCATCTCGACCGCATCGGCCGGATTGGGCGCGCGCCGCACCTCGTCCAGGACCTTCAGCAGCATCTGCCAGGTGCGCGACAGGGTGGCGGCGGGGATGGCGGCGCCCAGGGCGGCCAGTTTCTGGGCCTGGTCATTGGGCAGTCGGGTCGCGTTCGGGCCCAGCATCTTGGCCACCGAGGCGGCGTGGCAGTGTTCCAAGAGGTCGTTGGTCACCTGCACCGGATCGGCGCCGAAGCCGTAAAGGGTGCGGAAGTTCTCCAGGGCCTCGGGCGTACGGCCGGCCATGACGCTCTCGAACAGGGCGATGGTCTGGCTGCGGTCGGCCAACCCCAGCATGTCGCGCACTGTCTCCGTCTTGACCACCTGTCCCCGTTCGGCCTGAACCAGGGCCTGGTCCAGCAGGGACAGGCCGTCGCGCACCGAACCCTCGGCTGCGCGCGAGATCAGGGCCAGGGCGTCCTGCTCGATCTTCATCCCTTCCCGCTCGGCGATCCGGCCCAGGTGATCGACCAGGATCTCGGGCTCGACCCGGCGCAGGTCGAAGCGCTGGCAGCGGCTCAGAATGGTCACCGGCACCTTGCGGATCTCGGTGGTGGCGAAGATGAATTTGGCGTGGGGCGGCGGCTCTTCCAGCGTCTTCAGCAGGGCGTTGAACGCCTGGGTCGACAGCATGTGGACCTCGTCCAGCACATACACCTTGTAGCGGGCCTCGACGGGGGCGTAGCGGACGCTCTCCAGGATGTCGCGGATGTCGTTGACACCGGTGTGGGAGGCGGCGTCCATCTCCATCACGTCCATATGCTGGCCGGCCATGATGGCGGCGTCGTGCCGGCCGTGGGCGGTCAGGGTCAGGGACGGACGGTCGATGGTCTCCGTCTCGTTGTTGAGGGCGCGGGCCAGGAGGCGGGCCGTGGTCGTCTTGCCGACGCCCCGCACCCCGGTCAGCATGAAGGCGTGGGCGATCCGGCCGGTGGCGAAGGCGTTGGTCAGGGTCCTCACCATCGCCTCCTGACCGATCAGATCCTCGAAGGTGCGCGGCCGGTATTTGCGCGCCAGAACCTGATAGGCGGCGCCGTCGGCGGCCGGATCCTCGCTGACGGCGGCGACAGGCGGCGGCGCGGGCGGCGCAGGCGCGACGACGGGCTCGGCCGCCGGGGCGGGGGCGCCGAACATGTCGTCGGTGTTCTCGTCGCGCTCGACGACGTCGTCCTCTTCCCAGGGCGGGCCGTCGAGATTCGGGTCGTTGTCCGTCATGGGCGAAGTCTTACAGCGGGTGAGCGGCGGGGCGAAGGGCTTCCTTCGGTCCTTCCCCCGCTTGCGGGGGAAGTGTCAGGTCGTGGCGCGCCGCGACACGCCTGACGATGGGGGAAGTCATGTTTCTTGAGAGAAAACTTCCCTCTCCGACCCTGGTCCGCTCTGCGGACGCCGGGCCACCTCTCCCGCAAGCGGGAGAGGAACGCGAACACACGCGCTCAAGCAGCGAGCCGCCGCGCGGCGAGCGTCAGCGCACAAAAAGGAGAGTAGAGACCGCGACCCGAAGGGGAATTCGTTGTGGCTGCTGCCTTCCGGCCCTGACCAGGTTGGCGAAGCCTTCGCCCGCGATCTCCGAGGGGAGATATGACGGGTGCGGCGGAGGGAATCAAGGGTTACAAGGCCGCATGGCTCATCAGAACGTCTTCTCCGGCAATCCGCTCGACCGCGCGGGCGACCTGCGCAACGACCCCGACTGGCTGGCCGAGCAGGAGGCGAACCCGGAGGCCCAGTCCATGGTGCTGTGGGAGGGGCGGCCCCTGGTCGAGGAGACGGCGGACGGGCCGCGACTGGCCTGGCTGTCGCTGAAACACGCCCGCGACATGGTTCCGGATCGCGACGTCTTCCTGGGGCTCTGGAAGGCGGCGCCGGTCTTCGCCGTCGAGTTCGAAGGCTCGATTGATCCGGCCGAGGGGCCGGTGAAGGGCTTGGGGGCCTTTCATGAGATGCGCGCCGCCGCGGCCATCCTGCCGGCCCAGGACGCGGCCATGGCGGGCGGGGCCAAGAGCCTGTTCGACTGGCGCCGCAAACACGGTTTCTGCGCCAATTGCGGCACGCTGAGCGAGACGGCCTCGGGCGGATGGAAGCGGCGTTGCCCGGCTTGCGGGACAGAGCATTTCCCGCGCGTCGATCCGGTCACCATCATGCTGCCGGTCTACAAGGGCGGGGCTGAGCCGGTCTGTCTGCTGGGCCGCCAGGCGGCCTGGCCGGCGGGGCGGATGTCGGCCCTGGCCGGTTTCCTGGAGCCCGGCGAGTCGATCGAGGAGGCCTGCGCCCGCGAGGTCAAGGAAGAGGCGGGCCTGACGGTGATCGACGCCGTCTATCACTCCAGCCAGCCCTGGCCCTTCCCGTCACAGCTGATGATCGGCCTGATCGCCGAGGTCTCGGACGACCAGGCCCGGCCGGATCAGACCGAGCTGGAGAGCGTGGCCTGGCTGACGCGGGCCGAGGCGAGGGCGGTTCTGGCCGGCGCCCACCCAACCATTCAGGCGCCGCCGCCCTTCGCCATCGCCCACAGCCTGATCAAGGCCTGGGCGGAGGCGGGGTAGGGAACGCTTCTCCCTCCCCCGAGGGGAGGGAGAGACGTTCGTCGGCGTTCAGACCAGCGCCCGCGCCGCCTCCAGGTCGGCGGGATTGTCGACCGACAGCGGCGCTTCGCCGATCACGGCGGCCCAGATCTGCATCCCCATCTCCAGGGCCCGCAGCTGTTCCAGCTTCTCGCGCTTCTCCAGCGGCGACTGGGGCGCGGCGCAGAAGCGGTTCAGGGCCTGGCGGCGATAGCCGTAGACGCCGATGTGACGCCAGATCGGCGCGTCGCCATACAGGGTGGAGCGGGTGAAATAGAGGGCGCGGCCCTGACGCTCGGCCTCGCCCCATTCGTTGCTTTTCAGGGCCAGCACAGCCTTGACCACATCGGGATTGGTCCGGTCCGACGGATCGGCCTCGGCGGCGACCAGGGTGGCGATGTCGCAGGCCGGCTCGCCGTGCAGGACGGCGGCGCAGGCGGTCGCCAGGCCGGGATCGGCGAAGGGCATGTCGCCCTGGACGTTGATCACGGCGTCGAAATCGCCCTCGGGGTCGATGGCGTCGACGGCGGCGCGGATGCGGTCAGAGCCGGACGGCAGGTCGGGATCGGTCAGGATCGCCCGGCCGCCCGCCGCCTCGATCACGGCTACGATTTCGGGATCGCCGGCGGCGACGACGACCGGCAGGCCCGAGGCGGCGGCCTGTTCATAGGCCCGAACGATCATCGGCCGGCCGCCGATGTCGGCCAGGGGCTTGTTCGGCAGGCGGGTCGCGGCCATGCGAGCCGGTATCATTATCAGGGGATTCATGGGTCTGGCGGGGCCTGTCCTTGTCGAGCGGCGCCGTCGCGATCGTCGCGCCGGTTGCGAACCCTGCGCTACCGTGCAAGACGTGATCGGGCAAGGAAGGCTTCTCTGCGTAAGACGGGGAAGTTGGGAAACCTAGGGACGGGTGAGACGACGCGCATGAGCGGCGATCTAAAGTGGAACAAGATTTTCGGCGCGGCTCTGGGGACGGCCTTCGTCATCCTGGTCGTTCAACAGGCGTCGGGCCTGATCTATCATTCCGAACCGCCGGAAAAGATGGGCTATTTCGTCGATGCGCCGGATGAGGTCGCCGGCGCCGAACAGGCCGAGCTGCCGCCGGACTGGGGCACGGTCCTGCCGACCGCCGACCTGGCCGCCGGCGAGGCCGCCTTCGCCCGTTGCCAGGCCTGCCACAACGCGACGCAGGGCGGGGCGGACGGCATCGGCCCGAATCTGTACGGGGTGGTGGGCGGCCCGGTCATGCACCGCGCCGGCTTCGCCTATTCGGACGCCATGGCCAAGCACAAGGCCGAGGCGCCGACCTGGGGCTATGACCAGCTGAACAGCTTCATCACCGCCCCCGCCCGCTATGTGCCCGGCACCAAGATGTCCTTCGCCGGCATCCGCGACACCCAGACCCGGATCAATCTGATCGCCTGGCTGCGCAGCCAGGGCTCGAGCGGCTTCGCCATCCCCGCGCCCGATCCGGCCCGCCAGCCTGGCGCCGCCGCCCCCGCCGAGGGT